>NZ_JBXUGO010000010.1:0-139870 GCF_057180565.1 Serratia sp. HNCC26DJ244
GGTAGTTTTACCATGGTCAACGTGGCCGATAGTACCGACGTTAACGTGGGGTTTTGTACGTTCAAATTTTTCTTTAGACACGGCTATATTCCTTACTCTTGTGCTCCCCCCTCATGGAGGGAGCACTGATCAATGTGTTAAACCCGAATTACTTACCACGGGCTTCGATAACGGCCTGAGCGACGTTGTTCGGCGCATCATCGTACTTCAGGAACTCCATGGAGTAAGAAGCACGGCCTTTGGTCAGAGAACGCAGTTGAGTTGCGTATCCAAACATCTCGGACAACGGAACTTCAGCGTGAATCTGAACGCCAGTAGCGTTGGATTCCTGACCTTTCAGTTGACCACGACGACGGCTAAGGTCACCGATGACGTCACCAGTGTTCTCTTCCGGCGTTTCAACTTCAACCTTCATGATAGGCTCAAGCAAAACAGGTTTCGCTTTCTTAAAGCCATCTTTAAAGGCGATAGACGCGGCCAGTTTAAACGCCAATTCGGAGGAGTCAACATCGTGGAAAGAACCGAAATGCAGACGCACACCGAGATCAACTACCGGATAACCGGCCAGTGGACCAGCCTTAAGTTGCTCCTGAAGACCTTTATCAATGGCAGGGATGTATTCCGTTGGGATCACACCACCTTTAATGTCATTGATGAACTCGTAGCCTTTCGGATTTGAGCCCGGCTCCAGTGGGTACATGTCGATAACAACATGACCATACTGACCACGACCACCAGACTGCTTGGCGTGTTTACCTTCGATGTCAGTAACTTTCGCGCGAATCGCTTCACGGTAAGCAACCTGCGGTTTACCCACGTTCGCTTCAACGTTAAATTCACGACGCATACGGTCAACCAGGATATCCAGGTGAAGTTCACCCATACCTGCGATGATGGTCTGACCTGATTCTTCGTCAGTCCATACGCGGAATGATGGGTCTTCCTTCGCCAGACGGCCCAGAGCCAGACCCATTTTTTCTTGGTCAGCTTTGGTTTTTGGTTCTACCGCTACCGAGATTACCGGCTCAGGGAACTCCATACGCTCAAGAATGATCGGGCTTGCAGGATCACACAGCGTATCACCGGTAGTGACGTCTTTCAGACCGATTGCCGCAGCGATGTCGCCTGCACGAACTTCTTTAATCTCTTCACGCTTGTTAGCATGCATCTGAACGATACGGCCCAGACGCTCACGCGTTGACTTCACTGAGTTCAGAACCGTGTCACCGGAGTTAACAACGCCAGAGTACACACGGAAGAACGTCAGGTTGCCCACGAATGGGTCGGTAGCGATTTTGAACGCCAGTGCAGAGAACGGCTCTGAGTCATCTGAATGACGCACAGCCGGGGTATCTTTACCGTCGTCCAGAATACCGTTGATAGCCTCAACGTCATCTGGTGCTGGCAGGTATTCGATAACCGCATCCAGCATTGCCTGTACGCCTTTGTTTTTAAAGGCTGAACCACAGGTTACCAGAATCACTTCGTTGTTCAGCACACGCTTACGCAGAGCTTTCTTGATCTCTTCCTCGGTCAGCGTTTCGCCGCCCAAGTATTTGTCCATCAGCTCATCTGACGCTTCTGCAGCAGACTCAACCAGATTCTGGTGCCATTCAGCAGCCAGTTCTTGCATGTCAGCTGGGATCTCTTCGTATTCGAAGGTCACGCCCTGATCTGCTTCGCTCCAGTTGATGGCTTTCATTTTCACCAGGTCAATAACACCGGTGAATTTCTCTTCTGCGCCGATAGCCAGTTGCAATGGAACTGGATTCGCGCCCAGACGAGATTTGAGCTGACCAACAACTTTCAGGAAGTTAGCACCCATACGGTCCATTTTATTAACGAACGCGATGCGTGGAACTTTGTATTTGTTAGCCTGACGCCATACGGTTTCAGACTGCGGCTGAACACCACCGACAGCACAATAAACCATTACAGCGCCATCAAGAACACGCATGGAACGTTCAACTTCGATGGTGAAGTCAACGTGCCCAGGGGTATCAATGATGTTGACACGATGCGGCTCAAACTGCTTAGCCATACCAGACCAGAAAGCAGTTGTTGCTGCAGAAGTAATGGTAATACCACGCTCCTGCTCCTGTTCCATCCAGTCCATGGTAGCTGCGCCATCATGAACTTCACCGATTTTATGGTTTACACCGGTGTAGAACAGAATACGTTCGGTAGTGGTGGTCTTACCGGCGTCGATGTGAGCACTGATACCGATATTACGGTAACGCTCAATGGGTGTTATACGAGCCATTTGATTCCTCTATTGCCTTGGGCGTTCAAGTTCAGTTAAGCCAAGCGGGTTGGCTAGCTAAAGCGCCCGCCTGGTTAGCATAACTACAGTGTGGTATTACCAACGGTAGTGGGCGAACGCCTTGTTGGCTTCTGCCATACGGTGAACATCTTCACGCTTCTTAACAGCAGAACCTTTGTTCTCTGCCGCGTCAGACAGTTCGTTCGCCAGGCGCAGAGCCATGGATTTATCACCACGTTTACGAGCAGCATCAACGATCCAACGCATTGCCAACGCATTACGACGAACCGGACGAACTTCAACTGGTACCTGATAAGTAGAACCACCAACGCGGCGAGACTTAACTTCTACAGTCGGGCGAACGTTGTCGAGAGCAACCTCGAAGGCTTCCAGATGATTTTTACCAGAACGCTGAGCCAGGGTCTCCAGCGCGGTATAAACGATTGTTTCTGCAGTAGATTTTTTACCATCTACCATCAGGATATTTACAAATTTAGCCAACAGCTCAGATCCGAACTTAGGATCTGGCAGAATTTTACGTTGGCCAATTACGCGACGACGTGGCATGGAAATACTCCGTTTAAAATTTCAGGATTGTCCAAAACTCTACGAGTTTATTTTGACATTAAAGTGAAAATGTTTGGCCTTACTTAACGGAGAACCATTAAGCCTTTGGCTTCTTCACGCCGTACTTGGAACGAGCTTGCTTACGGTCTTTAACACCGGAGCAGTCAAGTGCACCACGGACGGTGTGGTAACGCACACCTGGCAGATCTTTAACACGACCGCCACGGATCAGGATCACGGAGTGCTCCTGCAGGTTATGACCTTCACCACCAATGTAGGAAGTCACTTCGAAACCATTAGTCAAACGCACACGGCATACTTTACGCAGTGCAGAGTTTGGTTTTTTCGGAGTGGTAGTATATACGCGGGTACATACACCACGTTTCTGCGGGCAGGCTTCCAGCGCTGGAACGTTGCTTTTAGCAGCCTTCACAGAGCGTGGTTTGCGAACCAGCTGGTTAATTGTTGCCATTCAAAAAGCTCCTGGGTTTTGCTTCGTTTTTGCTTCGTAAACATGTGATAAATCACCTCGTATGCACTATTGGCAAAGTACGAGGACGCAGAATTTTATGGCTGACCAGAAGAGGTGTCAAGAAATATACAACATCAAGACGATTACCATGCAATTTGGCTATGATGTTTTTCGGTCAATCGAACAAAATCAGTATAGCTGATGATGGCGATTTTGTGTGAAAAATAGCCATCAAGCCCCCTGGCCTCTAGGTCATCTTGTAATGCATACAACGATATGGGGGCATTAAGCAGTAAATCAAGACTGGCACTCCCGACAAGACCAGCCAATACACCATCTTGCAACAGCAACAGCTCATCACCAGATGCCATCAGTCTTAACATGGCTGGCAAATCACAATGCGTTGGCGAACGACTGAGGGTATACAACATTAAACTATCCTAAAAAGTCATCACGACATCATAGCTAGCCAACTTTTGGCGTAAAGCTTCCTCTGGCAGGATCGCTGCCGGTAAAACCCAATCCACGACCTGTTGCAAACCACGCTCCTGTAAAGCGCTTGCACACAGATAACATTTCTCCACCTCATACAACGGCAACACACCGAAGGTTGCAATATAGTTACGCGCCAGGATCTTCTCAGGCTGCTGACCAGGGAGCAATTGCAGCACGCCATCGCCAATAAAAAACACACCAATGTCTCCACCCAAGGCCGCCGTGGCGAGCAACGCATCCAACCCTTCCCTTCCTGCCGCATTACCATGTGGCCCTTGGGTAAAAACAAACGCAACTCGTTTCATCTTGCTCACTTAAAACTGTACCAAACGATCACAACTCAGTGCCGCCTCTGCCAACGCCCCCAACCCGCTGAGGGTAAACCCCGATTGCAGATTTGCCGCCAACAATTCAAGCTGTACGGCGTCTTGTTGAGAAGTAATACCACGGCGTAAAGCAGCGGCCACACAGACACTCAGCTCAATGCCATGCTGTTGCGCCAACGTCACCCAGGCACGAACCAAATCGAACTCATCATTCGCGGGTGAAGTCAGATGATTGGCGTTCGACACCCCTTCACGATAAAAGAAAATGCAGGTAATGCCATGACCTGCTGCCAACAAGGCGTTGGCGAACTGCCAAGCACTACTGGCTTGCTGAGTACCATAAGCCGGACCAGTAACCAATAAACAATAGCTCAGCATCAGCGGTCATCCCCCAACAAGTCGCCACTTTTAAATTGGCGAATATACAGGTACACCGTGTGCTTAGAGATATTCAGGCGGTCAGCGACCTGATTGATGGCATCCTTGATATCAAAGATGCCTTTTTCATAAAGGTTAAGCACTATCTGACGATTTTTGGCATTGTTGGTGACACCACGATCGGCATTGACCTCTTCGATGGTGAACTCCAAGGTCTGTGCCACCAGATCATCCACCGAGGAAGCAAAGTTAACCGAGGAAGCCACTTCCTGTGTTTCTGGCGGCATAAAAGTTTGTATTATCTGCGAGAACGGGACATCGAGGTTCATGTTGATACACAACAGACCGATAGCACGTTGCTGACGGTTACGGATGGCAATCGTCACCGACTTCATCAGTACACCGCTTTTGGCCCGAGTGAAATAAGCCTTGGATACGCTGCTATCATCGCCAGCCATATCGTGCAACATACGCAAAGCCAAATCAGTAATAGGCGAGCCGATTTTACGCCCGGTGTGCTCGCCATTAGCAATGCGCACCGCGGAACATTTCAGATCTTCCAGCGAGTGGAGCACAATTTCACAGTGCCCACCAATCAGCATAGCCAAACCATCCACTACGGCTTCATACGATTGCAAAATTTCATGATCCGTTTGACTAAACGGGCGCTCATTCAGCAAATCAGGTTCGCTGGCTTCGCTGGATAAAAGCGAATTAGACATTGAAGATACCACCCTCATAAATCGCCTGTGCCTGGGGTACAGATAAAACTGTTCGTGCTGTTGCGCCTAGGAAATATGTCCGTCTTCCGTGGACCCTGATAACCAGGAGCAACTTAATACCCAATTGATTTCAAACAACAGATGTGTCGGCTTGATGACTTGAGCCCGCTACCGGCCTTGTACCAACCAACAACTATTTGCAAACAATGAGGTATTGATACACGCCCTCAAAGGCAGGTGCATAATTAACAAGTACAGACCACTAATCTGACAAAACGGCCAGACCAGAACCGCGACATCTGTGCGAGGTATTGACGTTAAGCCCGAGACCCGGCAAACGTCAAGTTATCAGTAAGGTGATAAATAAAACTTTCTGGAAATTTGGCATTATTGACGAGAAGCAAAACGACAACCGCCGCGAACATAATCCGCGGCGGTTAAGCAATCAACTGATTTATTGAGCTTTGGTATCCGTTGGTGCTGCATCGTTGGCTTTGCTATCAGTCGCAGCCGCAGCATCAGTATCAGCCGCTTTTTCTGCTTTCGCCTCAGCCTTGGCAGCCGGTTTCACATCCATCAGTTCGACATCAAAGACCAGTGTCGCGTTTGGAGGAATGGTTCCTGGGATCCCCGCTTTGCCATAAGCCAATGCTGGTGGAATCACCAACTTGATTTTACCGCCTTTTTTGACGTGCTTCAGCCCTTCAGTCCAGCCAGGGATCACGCTATCCAGACGGAGTGTGACTGGCTCACCACGATCGTAAGAACTATCAAATACCCGGCCATCATACAAGGCCCCTTTATAGTTCACGACGACCGTATCACTGTCTTTCAGTGCGTCGCCCGTTCCCTCTTTTTCTACTTTGTAAAGTAAACCAGACTCTGTTTTCTTCACGCCTTTTTCTTTGGCAAAAGCTTCAGCAAATTTAGCGCCGTCTTGCTCGATCTTAGCCTGCACTCGGACTTCAAAATCTTGCAGAGATTTACCGATATCGGCGTCACTTAATTTGCTCTGGTTGGCCAATGCATCCTGAACACCCGCGATCAACTGTACTTTATCCAGCTTGATACCGAGCTTTTCTTGTTCATTCAGTGAATTTTCCATATAGCGGCCCAACGATGCACCCAGTGCATAAGCTGCCTGCTCATCATCACTCTTAAACTTGGCAGCACTGGGTGCCGCTGCTGCTTCTGCAGGCTTAGCCGCTTCTGCCGGCTTGGCCGCGGTGTTAGTATCATCAGCCGCCATAACCTGAGTCGCACCCAGAGCAAAAGCCATCGTAGTGGCCAGAAGTGTGACTTTAAACAAAGATTTCATCCAGTTCTCCAGAGTCTGAAGCAAAGCCTCAAACGATCATTCATTGAGTAAAATTAATTAACCAAGCTACTATCACTGCCAGAAACCAATAGCTGCCAGAAACAAACCCAAACAGTCACACAGCTCATCAATTGAGTCAAGATGTGACTTAGGATTCAAACAGAAGTTTTACCGCCCTTTACTTTTAGCCCCAAAGTGACACCAGTGGCAGAAAGAAGACCCATACTACTCCCCCAGTCAACTGAGATATACCCAAGCTTTAAGTTAACACCTATCGCTCCAGCAACTTGAATGCCCAGCGAAATAGAAAGAGCCTAGTACAAAGTCAGCGGCTACTGTTAACATAACGCCAGCCCTAGATTTAATCGTGCAAGAGGTAATCGTATGCTCGAGGTAGACAACAAGAACTTGCTACAACGACTGGAAGAGTTGGAAAGCCGACTGGCCTTTCAGGAAGTGACCATCGAAGAGTTGAATCAAACGATCGTCCAACATCAGTTCGAGATGCTGAAAATTCAGGAACATCTCCGCCTGCTAACCGATAAACTACGCGCCACCCAACCCTCAATGATTGCATCACAGTCAGAAGAGACGCCTCCACCACATTACTAAAAGCAAAAAGGCCGCAAGAGCGACCTTTTTATCGTAATAGTATCAACGTTAGTGGCAGCCGCAACCACCGTTACCGTTACACCCTTCTTTCTTGCCATGGTCATGATCGTCGCCTCCGCAGCAACCCTCATCATGACCGCCACAGCAACCATCACCGTGATGATGATCGTGCGCGCCGTGGACATGACCATGGGCTAGCTCTTCTTCCGTCGCCTCACGGATAGCAACCACTTCAACATTGAAGTTGAGATTCTGACCAGCCAGCATGTGGTTACCATCAACCACGACATGGTCACCATCCACTTCCGTGATCTCAACCGGAACCGGACCCTGATCGGTATCCGCCAGGAAGCGCATACCGACCTGCAATTCATCAACGCCCATAAAGACATCTTTAGGCACGCGTTGCACCAGGTTTTCGTCGTAGTTGCCATAAGCTTCATTAGCACCCACATGTACGTCAAAACGATCACCGATATTGTGACCTTCGAGCGCGTTTTCCAGACCTGAGATCAAGGAACCATGGCCGTGCAGATAGTCCAACGGTGCACTCACCGGAGACTCATCAACCAAAACACCGTCTTCTGTACGTACTTGGTAAGCCAAGCTGACCACCAAGTCTTTTGCTACTTTCATGATATCTCCTACCGTTGGATACCCTTCTAACTCTAGGTTGCTGCGGTATTGGCGGCGTTGGCTCACCTGAATCACTTACGCAGTAAGCTTATCAGTGGCTCTCAATGCCCCCTGCTAGCAACCCAAAGTACTTTGGGCAGACACTAAATCGGTGAAGATTGTAACGGAAATCTGCACCGCTGTACCCTTCAGCATGAAAAATCACACTGAATTAGACTAATCTGGATGAAAAATAGCAATCACCTGCTCTTGCGGGCGTAACGGTTTTTCTTCCATTTGGCTGGTCTGGCGCTGGTGTTGACCACATTTAGCACACTCTACGACCTCGATCTGATCTTCTCGCCAGATTGCCAACGTATCCATCGCATTACAACTCGGGCAAATTGCCCCAGCAATAAATCGTTTCCGTGTTGTCGACATATTTATGGTTACCAGTATGTTGGGAATTATTGGGTTCGCTATCTGAATTCAACGTAATCGATAAAATATAATCGCCTAGTCGTCTTCATCCCAGTCATCAAACTGCCGCTTTTCTTTTTGCATTTCACGATGAAACAGCTCATCAAGTTCCCGCCGAGCCTCTTTAACACGAGAGATCTGCGAAACATCCCCCTGATGAAGTGGCATTAACTCACGCAACATCCGCATGTCTAGCCGACGAAAATGCTGTTGCGCACGATAGGCCTGATGGGGATGCATTCCCAACTCTACCAATGTCTTGCGCCCTAACTCCAAAGCACTGGAAAAGGTTTCCCGACTGAACAGTGTCACCCCTGCTTGCAGTAGTTCATGGGCTTCCACACGCCCCCTGGCGCGCGCCAAAATGGTAAGATTCGGGAAGTGCCGCTGGCATAGATGGACGATAGCTACGGTATCTTCAGGTTCATTACAGGTAATAACGATGGATTTGGCTTTCTCAGCCCCCGCTGCCCGCAGTAATTCGAGTTCGGTTGCATCACCATAATAGACTTGATAGCCATAACGACGCAGCGCAGCAACCGCACTGACATCACGTTCAAGTACCGTGATACGCATCTTGTTGGCCATCAGCAAACGGCCCACCACCTGACCGAAACGCCCAAAACCGATGACAATCACCTGCGGATCGTTATCTTCCACATAAGGTGTCTCTTCATCTTCTTCTTTAGCGTTGTAACGGCGAGCCAAGATGCGATCAATAACCTGCATCAATAATGGTGTCGTCATCATCGAAAGCGTCACCACCACCAGCAGTAATGCCAACTGTGCGGTATTTAACACATGTTGCGTCGCCGCCGCTGAAAACAACACAAAAGCAAACTCACCGCCCTGACTGAGCACCCCTGCAAACTGAAGGCGTACTGAACTCCGTAGAGCGACAATGCGTGCCAACAAATACAATACGCCTGACTTGACCACCACCAGAAGCAGCACACCAAGCAGTATCTCGGTCAGATGGGTATACAACACCCCCATATTCAGTACCATGCCTACCGAGATAAAAAACAACCCAAGCAATAACCCCTTGAAAGGCTCAATAGCGATTTCCAGCTCATGGCGATATTCGCTCTCCGCCAACAGTACCCCAGCGATAAAGGTTCCCAGCGCCATTGATAGCCCCAGAACATCCATAAATAGCGCCGCCCCTAACACCACCAGCAAGGCCGCGGCAGTAAAAATTTCACGCACACCGGACGCAGCGATATAGCGAAATAGTGGGCGCAACAGGAATCGACCACCGATCAACATGCCGCCAAACGCAGCCACTTTAATGGCTATCTCTGCCCAATCATCACTACTTCCCCCACGACCAGCCAAAATCGGGATCAAGGACAATGCGGGTATGACGGCCATATCTTGGAACAACAGCACCGAAAATCCTAGCTGCCCGCCTTCATTACGGTTCATGCCTTTCTCGCGCATCAACTGTAGTGCCATCGCCGTGGAGGACATCGCTAAACCAATTCCGCCAATCACCGCCGCCTGCCAGGCAAAATGGCTCAAATACAGTAATGCTGCCAACACGGCAGCCGTGAGCAACAATTGCCCAGCCCCCACACCAAAAATCGAACGGCGCAATTGCCACAATTTGTTGGGGTTGAGTTCCAATCCAATAATAAACATCAGAAACACCACACCCAACTCTGAGAAGTGCAGGATCTCATCCACATCCTTGATAAACCCGAATCCCCAAGGGCCGATGGCAATACCGGCAATCAAATAGCCCAAGACGGCACCAATACCCAAGCGACGGGCGATTGGCACCGTCACGACAGCCGCAAACAGAAACAACATTATCGCGGTCAGTTGTGTTGAACCTTCCATCTTTATCTCCCCGTATAGGGCAACGGGTTACGTAACCAATCCGCATAGGCACTGGCATGGCTATACACTAGCTCACGCTTCTGGCGACGAGCCCAATAGATAATCATTGGCTTTATCCAGTGCATATGACACATCGCTGCTGTTAGCTCAAAAGGCCGCAATATCTCCTCTATCGAATAACGATTATAACCGCTGGTACTATAGGCGCCTTCAGGCTCACCCGTGGTGATCACCGAACGCCAATATTTGCCTGCCAGCGCATTCCCCCCCACACCGCTGGAGAAACCTCGAACCAAAACGCGATCAATCCACTCTTTCAGCAACGCTGGGCAACTATAGGTATAGAGTGGATGTTGGAAAACGATGACTTGATGATCACGCAGCAACTGCTGCTCATACTCAATATCAATAAAAAAATCGGGGTAGTGTGCATAGAGATCATGCACGGTAACATGCTGCAATTGCTCTGCCGCACCTAATAGAATACGGTTTACCACCGACTCCTGGGGCTCAGGATGAATATATAACAACAGAATCTTAGGCGGCTGCGACATTATTCCTACGTTCAAAATTGCCAGTCTCCCTTCCCCATACAATAAAATTCGATAAAATACCCGGAGCCCTTCAAGTGGCTGAAATGGAAACTCAACTTGAAACAACTTGGGTATCTATGACCTGTTCACTTACAATCATGCCAATTTAACATACTCTGAACAAACGGCGCTCTATGATTGTTTTCTCCTCGCTACAAATCCGACGCGGTACTCGTGTCCTGCTGGACAACGCTACCGCGACGGTTAATCCTGGTCAAAAAGTCGGCCTGGTCGGTAAAAACGGCTGTGGTAAATCGACCCTGCTGGCACTGCTGAAAGGGGAGATTAGCGCAGACGGTGGCAGCTACACCTTCCCCAGTAACTGGCGACTAGCCTGGGTTAATCAGGAGACGCCGGCATTAGACGTGCCTGCCATTGAGTATGTTATTGATGGTGACCGGGAGTTTCGTCAGCTTGAAGGGGAATTGCAGTTAGCCAATGAACGGAATGACGGCCACGCGATTGCCACCTTGCACGGCAAACTCGATGCCCTGGATGCCTGGACGATTCGCCCTCGGGCAGCCAGCCTGCTACATGGATTAGGTTTTTCCAACGAACAGTTACAAAGTCCGGTGCGTGCTTTCTCGGGGGGATGGCGTATGCGCCTTAATCTGGCACAGGCGCTGATTTGTCGATCAGACCTGCTGTTACTGGATGAACCCACCAACCACCTGGATCTCGATGCAGTGATCTGGCTGGAGCGCTGGCTGAAAAGCTATCAGGGTACTTTGGTGCTGATTTCCCATGACCGTGACTTCCTCGACCCGATTGTCGATAAAATTCTGCATATCGAAAATCAAACCATTAACGAATATACCGGTAATTACTCGTCATTTGAGCGCCAACGGGTGACCAAACTGGCACAACAGCAGTCACTTTATCAGAGCCAGCAAGAAAAAGTGGCACACCTGCAAAGTTATATCGACCGCTTTCGTGCTAAAGCATCCAAAGCCAAGCAGGCGCAGAGTCGCATTAAAATGTTAGAGCGTATGGAGTTGATTGCCCCCGCTCATGTCGATAACCCGTTCAGTTTCAGTTTTCGTGAACCGGAAAACCTGCCCAATCCATTATTGCGCATGGAGAAAGTGAGTGCAGGTTATGGCGATACAGTGGTTCTGCAATCGATTAAACTCAATTTGGTACCGGGTTCACGCATTGGTCTGCTGGGGCGCAACGGTGCCGGTAAATCGACGCTGATTAAAATACTGGCCGGTACGCTACAACCGCTGAGCGGAGAAGTTGGGCTGGCAAAGGGTATCAAGCTAGGCTATTTCGCCCAACATCAATTGGAATTACTGCGTGCCGATGAATCACCGCTCCAACATTTGAGCCGTATCGCTCCCCGGGTACTGGAACAGCAGTTGCGTGATTATCTCGGTGGCTTCGGCTTCCAGGGCGATAAAGTCACTGAAGTCAGCGAGCGTTTTTCTGGCGGGGAAAAAGCGCGGCTGGTACTGGCATTGATCGTCTGGCAACGCCCTAACCTCTTGTTACTGGATGAACCCACCAACCACCTGGATTTGGATATGCGCCAGGCACTAACTGAAGCGCTGATTGACTTCGAAGGCGCGTTAGTGGTGGTTTCGCACGATCGCCACTTACTGCGTTCCACTACCGATGACCTCTATCTGGTGCATGATGGCCAGGTGGAGCCGTTTGAAGGTGATCTCGATGATTATCAACAGTGGCTGAGTGACCTGCAAAAGCAGCAGGCACAACAGGACGCGGCACCGAAACAAGATAACGGCAACAGCGCACAGGCACGTAAAGATCAAAAGCGCCGTGAAGCAGAGTTTCGCACCCAAACCCAGCCACTGCGCAAACAAATCACCAAACTGGAACAGCAGATGGAAAAACTGGGAGCAGAATTGGCGTTGGTGGAAGAGCAATTAGCAGACTCTGCGCTGTATGATATCAATCGTAAAACTGAACTGACCGAATGTTTGCAAAAACAAAGCCAAGCCAAGTCAGCCTTGGAAGAGACGGAAATGACTTGGCTGGAAGCGCAAGAGCAGTTGGAGCATCTAACTCAGGAGTTTGAGTCAGGAAATTAGACCTTACTTTACTACAGCAATTGAAGCTCACCTTATATAGCAAGGTGAGCTTATTATTTAAACCAGCATATGAACACCCCTTCAGATACTCAATTATTTTGAGCATCATCAACAATAATATTGTGGGTAGTATCGAAAGAAATAGTATAGAAATAGCATGGCATTATTATGGAAATATTTTAAATTCACCTCAGGATAATTAACATGATGAAATTAGCTAAAATAATATTCTTTGCTGGCATTATCACCTCAGGCTCTTTTAATGTATACGCACAAGAAAACAAACAAAATGTAGACTTGTCAAAGTTCAGATTTAGCTACGAAGAAATGCAGCAAATTGCCAATCCCAAGTTGCTATCTCACCGTATTTTCTATCAAAACCCTTCTGTAGGCCCAGATGCAGCTTGGTTTGATGCCGTGAAGCAAGGCAATTTAGCTGCGGTTAAAAAGATGGTCGAAGCAGGGCAAAATCTTGAGGCTAAAGACGAAGCATCTTTAGGGCAAACAGCATTAGGCTGGGCGGCGTTCATTGGTTATTTGGATATTGTTAAATATCTGACGGAGCAAGGGGCGGATATTCGCGCTACAGATAGAGCAGATGTTTATAATACGGTCAAATCCGCTGTTATGGGTAAAAATGCCGAGGTTGTTAAATATCTGCATGAACGCTTAAAGAATGAAGTGGACTGGGATGCCAAAGAGAAGGACGGTGAAACATTATTTATGGTCGCCGCTGTAGATGGCAGACTCGACATCGTAAAATACATTCTACAATTCAATCCGGACTTGAATGTCGTTGCAGTAAACGAGCAGCCTAAAATTAATGCTAGCCCTCTCAGCGGAGCTTGCGAACGTGGCTTTACCGACGTTGCAAATCTTCTGATAGAAAAAGGGGCGATCAACCATAAAACAGGTAAATCAAGCTGCGATTAATGCTCCAGGCCCTTCTCCTCGCGAGAAGGGCCATCTGCACTTTTAACTTGCTTGTAAACCAGCCAAACGTTGGCGAATCTGTTCCAATGACTCCTGATGATAGAGTTGACCATCCAGAAAACGCGTTTTAAGTTCCCCTTGCTGTTCCTGCTGCCAATCCTGATTATCCAGCAATTGGTATTCGCCTTGGTCATCGCGAATCACCCGTAATAAACCACGTGCAGACTGTTTTAACCCACTGTCTGTCTTGGGTTGTTTGAAAATCGCACGCCCAACACCATTCACCTCACCATAAGTGGCTTTCATGGCAAACCCAAAAGTATCACGCGTATTATATTGATAAGTAAAGGAACCAACGCCAAAGACCACATTGGAGCTGGCAAAACCTTTCGCCTCCAAGCGACGCATTATTTCTTGTGCACGTTCCAGGGTAATAGAGTCGCCATAGATCAGCCCAACGTGAGGATCCAATACCTTGTAGCCCTTACTGTTGACCGTGCCACCAAATATTTCCCACAACACTTCCACTGAACCTTTCTCTTCTGCGCTACGCTGCGCACGATGATCACTGTCATCACCAGTACCACACAGAATAGCTACCGGGTCGCCACTGTCGGGGCGAAATACCACACGGCCATCACGCGCCATAATTTTGCTGTATAACTCACGGGTAAACTCTGTGAGCACTTTCCAGTAATCCCAGGTATCCGAAACAATAGAAACCAGGCCATTGGGGTAAAGGTCTTCAATCAAACGGCGAAAAGTCTCTATTTCCGTTGCCTGTTCTCCCATACACATCACGCTGTGTTCGGTGGCAGGGATACTGCCAGCCACAAAGTAGTCATCAGTGGTGGGGTAATAGCGCTGCGCATAGAGAATGGCAGGTATATTGTCGGTACCTTTGAAACTGAGCAAATGCCCTACTCCGGCTTGAGCAACATCATGCATACCCGACATACCACGGAAAGAGAAATCGTGACATTGGAAGTCAATGTGTGTCATATCATCACAGGTTTTCTCTGCCCACTGCTGGCAGATCTTGCGGTAGTGATGGGCAATGGTGGCATTAGTCGACGCTTTCCACAGTTCAGCAGAGATCACAGTTTCCAAGTAATTGACCAACCAAAAGAACTCATCGATGGTATTGGTGATAGTCAGTACCGGTATCTTCATCTTTACTTTGCTGCCTTCATCCAGCCCTTTGATATGCAGTGGCAGATAACCCAATCGATGTAAGTCACGAATATGTTCCACAGATACCCGATCCTGACCAATATAGCTGTCCATCAAGCGTTTATAATCTGCTACCACTTGCTCTTCCGGTTGAGCAAAAAACTGCTGGTTGAATAGATCCACCATAAACCAGCGCAAAAAACCCTGTAAACCAAAGAACACCAGTTGTCCATCTGGCTGCGGAGAGATAAAAAAGCGATCACTGCGTGGTGTGAAGTTCGAATACACCCGAGTGGTACCCAACGGATACTGCTCACGGTGAGAGACTTTGTAACCATCAATTGCCAGAATGGGATTTGTTAACATAATGAGTTCCTTAACAGGCGTAGATTTTTTCAATATCAATTAATTCAACATGTTTCTCAGCGAGATCCGCAGTTGCATACGACGTTGTGGTGTAAATGTTTGCGATGCCCTGGTTCAGTAAATGCGCGGTACCTTGTGAAAACACGCCATGGGTAACATACAGGTTTACCTGGCGTGCACCGGCTGCGTGCAATACGGCTGCTGCACCAATAAAAGTGCCACCACCGTCACACAGGTCATCAACAATCAGCACGTTCCTACCAGATACATCACCCTTTAACACTTCAAAACCCGTCAATTTACCGCTGAGTACATCACGTTGCTTAGACATAATGCCGTATTCCGTAACGCCGAAATGTGCCGCGACCGCGTGGATCTTTTTCAACGCCCCGGCGTCTGGTGCCATCAACAACAGGTGGGGTTGGCTCAATAACGCGGTCAACCTACTGCTGTGTTCCATACACTGTTGTTGGCTAATGATGTCCATGTTATTAACCACAGCGGCAGACACTTCACTATGAGGATCCAGCACCCGCACTCGGTCAAAACCCAGGGTATTCAATAATTGACCGAACACTTTCAGTGCAAAGCTATCACCCGATGTCATATGACGATCCTGACGGGCATAGGGTAAATAAGCCAGTTCGAGCACACTTGTGCTAATCAGGTAGTGGTGGCGTACTGCCTGCACCAATTGTGCCAACAGCATAAAATCATCCATGCTATTCATGGTCGCTGCACGGATACGCATGTGGGAAACATCACGCCTTGCTGGCGGTTGAAAGCGGGCATAAACCGCCCCATCAGGAAACTGCCCGGTCGTCACTTCCACTGCCATTTGATCCAAAAATAACTGTAGTTTTACGTTCATACTTCCCCCTGATAGTTATTGTCCCTTAGACACTTATATTATTGTCCCTAGGACAATAACAAGCAAGCAGAAAATTAACCAATGGATAAATCATCCATAACACATTGTTTATAGTGAATTTATTTTAACATGCTTGCCTTGTGGTATCGCGTATCAGTTGCTATTATTGTCTTAAAGACCTTTTCCGAACACAGCGATGACAACAGAAACCGAATACCTCAGAAATTACGATCCTCAGCGTTTCCCTTCACCGATTGTGACTGTAGACAGCGTCTTGTTTACCGTTTATCGCGGGCAGCTTTGTGTGCTCTTGGCCAAACGTGCCAATCACCCTTTTTTGCATCATTGGGGGCTACCGGGTGGTTTTATCGATCTGTTGCATGACAGTTCCACACAAGCAACCGCAGAACGAAAGTTGATGGAGAAAACCGGGATCGTACCGCCGTATCTTGCACAGTTGGAGAGTTTTTCCGGCGCGAAAAGAGATCCACGCGGCTGGAGCCTGACTACTGTCTATTTTGCGTTGATCGCTCATGCCGATTGCCAGGCACATATCATTGATGTGGATGACGTCGCCTGGTTGCCACTGGAAACATTGTCAGCCCACTCGCTGGCGTTCGATCATCGCCAAATTATCGACGCGGCCTTACAACGGCTGCGGCAGAAAACGACTTACTCCATGTTGCCGATCTACTGCCTACCAACAGAGTTCACTCTATCCCAGCTACAAGAAGTCATTGAGATTATCCTGTCACATCCGGTGCAGCGCAAAAGCCTGGTACGGCGTTTTACTGCCTCAGAAATGTTTGAAGAAACTGGCGAGATGGCAGTGACAGGGGCACGTAAGGCCCGCTTGTATCGTAAAAAAGCAGGAGTCGATATGAGAAATTTTTCTCGAAACCTGCTGATAGACTCATTTTCAGGCGAATAAAGGCAGCCTAGCAAAAAAACGAAACAATACCTCGAGCCAAACATTAACTAAGGGCTGTTGACGATTTTAACGGCCAAATCCTGTCAGAGATTGATATTACCCCGCAAGAAGATCTGAGCATAGCCCCCTAATAGTGAGCGTTCCCCGTGCAATTCACAGAACAATTCACCCCCGCGGGATGATATCTGCCTGGCATGTAACTCATGGCGGCCTAAACAGGCGGTCCAGTAGGGCAACAATGTGCAGTGTGCTGAGCCCGTCACCGGGTCCTCACAGCGATCCAACGAAAAGTAGCGCGAGACAAAATCCACGTTATCTCCAGGTGCCGTCACGATAATGCCACAGCCAAAGTGATCAATCAGGGCGGGAATATCCGGCTGTAACGCTTTGACCTGGGCTTCATTCGCCAATACCACCATCATCGCTTTGGCTTGCCAGACCTCCTGCGGTTGAACCCCCAGCAATGCCGCCAACTGTGCCGGTTCATCGATTTTTTGAGGAGGGCGAGACGGGAAATCCAGAATCAAACGCTCACCGTCAGCCACATCACGCTTAACTTGCAGTTCACCGCTGGCAGAACGGAAACGAATCTCTTTCAACCCCGCATCGACCACGTTGAGTAAGACATGCGCCGCGGCCAACGTGGCATGCCCACAGAGATCAACCTCCCTCGTTGGCGTAAACCAGCGGATCGCCTGCATATCGCCATCATTCCAGACAAAACTGGTTTCAGGTAGGTGTAACTCATTGGCGATAGCTTGCATTTGCGCCGTTTCCAGCGGTTGTTTCAGCAAACAAACACCTGCAGGATTGCCACGCAGCCCGACACCGATAAAAGCGTCAACATGAAAGTAATTGTCGTTCATTAGCATTTCCTCAACGCCAAATCAGTAGGACACAGGCCGCAGTTAACAGCCCCATCGAAACGTTAAAAATAATCCAGGCCTTTTTGCTACGTAGCAAACGGCCAATCACCGTACCGAACCCCAACCAGATGACCCCAGCAACAAGATTCACCAACAGTAGTGCACCGGAGATGATCAAAATAGAGTGATAGTACTGAACACCAGCCAAGCTAAAGCTGGTGACCGCCCCCAACGTCATCAACCAGGCTTTAGGGTTAAGGAATTGCAGTAATCCCCCCTGATATAACCTTACTGGCTCTGGCGGTGCCGCATCCATCTCCAATCGTTCATAAGCGGCGGTGCCCACTTTCCACGCCAACCATAATAGATAGAGGCTACCCAGGACCTTCAAGGTGATATGCAAAGCAGGATAAATTAAAAGTAAGCCCCCCACACCAAATGCCACCAACAACAAGATACTTTGCATCCCCAGCATGATACCCACCATCAGCCACAGAGAACGCATAAAACCGAAGTTGGCCCCGGAGGTGGTCAGTAATAAATTGTTCGGTCCTGGTGTAATCGCCGCAACCCACAGGAAACCTAATAACGAAACAAATAAACTCAGTTCCATGAAGTGGGTACTCCTCACCCAAATGCTTTTTTTGCCGTATGATTAGAGACAACAAGGCTACTGCTTGTCAGGCGCAGATGTCAGGGTATTGAAACTAACAGTGCGGAATTAATCACACAATAGCCACCAACGCGATTTTTATTCACTATGCATGAATCCTTTCGCCCTCTGATAGGGGCCAGCAATCCACATTTGCAAACGCTGTTACCGCGGCTGGTTCGTCGCCGCGTATTGCTGCAACCCCACTGGCAACGGCTGGCATTGCCCGATGGTGATTTTGTCGATCTGGCCTGGAGTGAAGACCCACAACTGGCGCGGGAAAAACCGCGTGTGGTGTTATTCCATGGGTTGGAGGGGAGTTTTTACAGCCCTTACGCCCATGGGCAACTCAATGCCTGCCGCAACAAAGGTTGGCTGGGTGTCGTGATGCATTTCCGTGACTGCAGTGGCGTACCCAATCGCAAACCACGCCTCTATCATTCAGGTGAAACGGAAGATGCCCGTTTTTTCCTACAGTGGTTAAGCAACAATTTTGGCGAAGTCCCGACGGCTGCGGTCGGGTTTTCCCTTGGTGGCAATATGTTGGCTTACTATCTGGCACAACAGGGAGACAGCAGCCTGTTACAAGCTGCAGTGGTTATTTCTGCCCCACTGATGCTGGAACCTTGTGCTATTCGCATGGAACAAGGATTTTCGCGTGTATATCAACACTATCTGCTGGACCAGTTAAAACAGAATGCTACGCGTAAACTCCTGAATTATCCCGGTACCTTACCACTGAATCTGGCACAGTTAAGTAAACTGCGGCGTATCCGTGAATTTGATGAAGTGATTACCTCGCGCATTTACGGTTTTACTAATGCCATTGATTACTATCGGCGCTGCAGCGCATTACCGTTATTGCCAAAGGTCACCCTGCCGTTATTGATTATTCATGCCAAAGACGATCCTTTTATGACCGATAAAGTGATCCCTGACCTTGCTCACTTACCGCCTAATATCGAATATCAGTTAACGGAATATGGGGGTCACCTAGGCTTTGTCAGCGGTAACTTGAGAAAACCGCAAATGTGGCTGGAACAGCGAATCCCAGCCTGGCTCACTCCTTTTTTGGAATCAGGCAAATGATTATCCCCTGGCGAGATATTGCTCCGGAAACCCTGAATAACTTGATCGAATCCTTCGTCCTGCGAGAAGGCACCGATTATGGCGAGCACGAACGGTCACTGGAACAAAAAGTGCATGATGTGGTCCGTCAACTGAAAAATGGCGAAGTGGTACTGATATGGTCGGAATTACATGAAACTATCAATATCATGCCGAGTAGTCAGATCCCCACTGAGCAAGAGAATATTTAGTCACACCAGCCTATGATTGACCAAAAAAATCAGGTAACAATGGATTATCGCTGAACAACGCCTATGCAGTTAATACGGAGTGACAAAACACCATGTCTGCCAAACACCCCATTATCGCAGTGACCGGCTCCAGTGGCGCGGGTACCACTACCACCAGTCTGGCGTTTCGCAAAATTTTTCAACAGTTGAAAATCAGTGCAGCGCAACTGGAGGGGGACAGTTTTCACCGCTATACCCGACCTGAAATGGATGCGGAAATCCGTAAAGCACGCGATCTTGGTCGTCATATCAGCTATCTCGGCCCAGAGGCTAATGACTTTAACCTACTGGAACAGAGCTTTATCCAATACGGTAAAAATGGCACTGGGCAGTCACGTAAATACCTGCACACCTATGATGAAGCCGTCCCTTACAACCAGGTACCGGGCACCTTTACCCCTTGGGAACCCTTGCCATCACCAACCGATGTCCTGTTTTACGAAGGATTGCATGGTGGCGTAGTCACCCATCAAATCGACGTAGCCAAGCATGTTGACCTGCTGGTGGGGGTCGTCCCCATCGTTAACCTGGAGTGGATGCAAAAGTTAGTTCGCGATACTGGCGAACGCGGTCACTCCCGTGAAGCCGTGATGGATTCTGTGGTCCGTTCAATGGAAGATTATATCAACTACATCACGCCACAATTTTCACGAACCCATATCAATTTCCAGCGGGTTCCCACCGTGGATACGTCCAATCCCTTTGCGGCCAAAGCGATCCCCTCGCTGGATGAAAGCCTGGTGGTGATCCATTTCCGTGGCTTGGAACAGATCGATTACCCCTATCTTCTAGCCATGTTGCAAGGGTCATTTATTTCACATATCAATACGTTGGTGGTACCTGGTGGTAAAATGGGGCTGGCAATGGAGCTGATTATGACGCCACTGGTGCAACGGCTACTGGAAGGCAAGAAAATCGAATAATATCGAATCATGTAGGTGGGCGACGATTAATCTCACGCCCGTAATACTCCGTTTCATCTGCAATCCAAGCGGGTGACACGCCCTATCGACAGTCTGCCGCAGACACAACGTTTACACAAAAATCGCCGCAGCCCAAAACGGCACGGCGATGCTTAGCGTTATTCCGTGTCAACATGACACAGAGTAGTGCTCAATCAACTTCATGGATTTCAAAACTGTGGGTAATAGTGGCCGCTTTGCCCAACATCAGGGAAACGGAGCAATATTTTTCGGCAGAAAGGTCTACTGCACGTTCCACCACCTTTTCGGTTAGCCCTTTTCCGGTGACAATAAAATGCAGATTGATGTGGGTAAACAGTCGAGGTGCCTCTTCACGGCGTTCTGAAGTCAGTTTCACCTCACAATCGCGCACATCATTGCGGCCTTTTTGCAAGATCGACACCACATCGATAGCGCTGCAGCCCCCCACAGACATCAACACAATTTCCATTGGGCTTGGGGCCTTATCACCCGCATTACCATCCATCAAAATCTGATGGCCGGAAGCAGACTCCCCCAAAAATGTCAGCCCTTCTACCCACTTCACTCTTGCCTGCATATTGTTCACTCCGATTATTTTTTAAAATCAACGTACGCTTTCATAGAGAAACTGACAACGAAACCTGACACTAATCATGCTGAAACGAGACAACACAAGACACCCGCCTCACTCTGTGCTACAAACACAGCTGCAATACTTTTTTCATGGCATCAATTTCAGGGATATATCCTAAGATCATTGGTGAGTTAATGGAACCTAGCTTGCAGCACTTAATACGAGTTAATATGCTAGTGTATAAGTGATTTTTTTACCCAGATTCGTTCAAAATGCCGGTAGGCGACAAACGAACGAGTCTACTACGGCTTGAGTGACAACGGGGATATACCTCACCTCAAAACCTGTTGATAGCCACAACTAAAACATCAGGCTATAAGCACGTTTTACAGGGAACTCTGACCCCTGTGATACAAGGCAGCGATAACAACAGAGGATAATAGCGCATGGTTCTCGGCAAACCGCAAACAGACCCGACTCTTGAATGGTTCCTGTCTCATTGCCACATCCACAAATATCCATCAAAGAGTACGCTGATTCATCAAGGTGAAAAAGCGGAAACTCTTTACTACATCGTCAAAGGTTCCGTCGCGGTGTTGATTAAGGATGAAGAAGGCAAAGAGATGATCCTCTCCTACCTAAATCAGGGGGATTTCATCGGCGAGCTTGGATTATTTGAAGAAGGCCAGGAACGAAGTGCCTGGGTAAGGGCGAAAAGTGCCTGTGAAGTAGCTGAAATTTCCTATAAGAAATTTCGCCAGCTCATTCAGGTTAACCCGGATATTCTGATGCGCCTATCTGCACAAATGGCAAGTCGCCTGCAAGTCACCTCAGAGAAGGTAGGTAACCTCGCTTTTCTTGATGTGACTGGCCGTATCGCACAAACCTTGCTGAACCTGGCAAAACAGCCTGATGCGATGACTCACCCGGATGGTATGCAAATCAAAATTACCCGCCAGGAAATTGGTCAGATCGTCGGTTGTTCACGTGAAACTGTTGGCCGCATTTTGAAAATGCTTGAAGATCAAAATTTGATTTCCGCTCATGGCAAAACCATTGTCGTGTACGGTACCCGTTAATCATTAAAGAAACGGCGCTGCAATGCGCCGTTCTTTGTCTGCTGAACAGCAAAACATGTGGCGCCGCCTGATCTACCATCCAGAAGTGAACTATGCCCTGCGACAAACGTTGGTGTTGTGCCTGCCTGTCGTTGTGGGTTTACTGCTGGGCCACCTGCAACAGGGGCTGTTGTTCTCGTTAGTGCCTGTCTGTTGCAATATCGCCGGGCTGGATACCCCCCATAAGCGTTTTTTCAAGCGCCTGATAATCGGCGGGGCACTGTTCGCTCTCAGCTGTGTTTTGTTGCAACAGGCGCTGTTGTGGCATATCCCATTACCCTTACTGATGCTTGCTATGGCGCTATTGCTGGGTGTCAGCGGGGAAATCAGCCCACTACATGCACGCTTGCTGCCCGCCGCACTGGTTGCGGCCATTTTCTCTCTGAGCATGGATGGCCTACCTATTTGGTATGCCCCGCTACTGTATGCCGTAGGCACTCTCTGGTACGGCCTGTTCACTTGGTTTTGGTTTAAATTATGGAAAGAACAGCCAATCCGTGAATCTTTAAACCAACTCTATATACAGTTAGCTGATTATTTTGAAGCCAAATATTCGCTGCTGACCCAACATACTGATCCTGAAACCGCGCTACCGCCACTGTTGCAACGCCAACAGCAAGTGATGGACCTGATCAGTTTGCTGTATCAGCAGATTAACTTTCTGCCACACGCCAATAATATGGAGCAAAAACGCCTGCAACGAACGTTCCAAGTGGCACTCGACCTGCAAGAACACATTAGTGTCAGCCTACACCAGCCAGAAGAAGTGCAAAAATTGGTGGAGCAGAGTCAAGCTGAGGCGATCATTCGTCGTAATGCTCAAGTAATCGCTGCACGTTTGCGCGTTGTCGCAGAAGATATCCTCTATCATCGGCACTCCCGCCTTTTTAGCATGAAACACGAATTGGCCGCGCTGGAGAAAGTGGCTACACGGCATGCTGATAATCCCGTTGGCCAGTTTTGTTACTACCATTTCAGCCGTATTGCTCGCCTGTTACGTACACAGCGTCCTCTTTATCGTCGAGACCTGATGGCCAACCAGTCACGGTTACCCTTCTGGCCTGCAGTGGTAAGCTATTTATCGTTCAAATCCAACGCACTACGCAATGCAGCCCGACTGGGGGTCATATTGGCTGTAGGCAGTAGCCTAGGCCTGCTGTTGCATCTGCCAAAACCCTATTGGATCTTACTGACCATCATGTTTGTCAGCCAGAACGGTTATAACGCTACACGAGTAAGAATACAGCACCGTGCCCTCGGCACCCTGATTGGGCTGGTGATTGCAGCAGGGCTTTTGCAACTGCAGTTACCAGAATATGTGACGCTAAGCATTATGCTGGCAATCACCCTCACCGCTTATCTGTTCTTGCGTAAAAACTATGGGCTGGCAGTAACCGGATTCACCATTACCGCCGTCTATACCTTGCAAATACTGGATCTCAGCGGCAGTCATTTACTGATACCTCGGCTGATTGATACCTTGATTGGTTGTGTGTTGGTCTTTGGTGGAACGATCTGGTTATGGCCACAATGGCAAAGCGGTCTACTACGCAAAAACGCTCACCAGGCGCTGGAACAGGATCAGGCCGCATTACGTTTATTACTGGAAGAACAAGAGCCGGACCCAAGCAAACTGGCTTATGCGCGGATGCAGGTAAACCAGTCACACAATGCCTTATTTACTTCGCTCAATCAGGCAATGCAGGAGCCGGGTTTTGAATCAAATTATCTGGCAGATATGCGTTTGTGGATCACCCACAGTCAGTTTATTGTCGAACACCTCAATGCCATGACCATTCTGGCCCGTGAACATTACATGCTGACACCCCAGTTGGCGGAAGAGTATCTGCAAAGTTGTGAAATCGCGCTGCAAAGTTGTCAGCAGCGGCTGGAATATGATGGCCCAAGCGTCAGCAACAGCGTTATGCGCCCACCGGTTTTACAACCCAATATGCCCATTAGCGAAATGGAACGTCACTTACAGCGTATTCTTTCCCACTTGGCGTTAATGCATACCATCTCTTCGCTAGCTTGGCGCCAGCGCCCACATCATGGTCTCTGGCTAAAACGGAAACTACGGGATAAGTGACTAGGCTAAACTCTGGATAAAAAGCCGCTAACAGCTCTTTGTCAGGCCACGGTGTCTATACGGGTATTTGATTAGCAATTTCGATCAAATTATTGTCGGGGTCCCTAATATAGAGTGACATAATTGAGCCGATAGCCCCCGTCCTCTCTATCGGCCCTTGTTCTATTGTTACCCCTAATTTAACTAACTCCTCAACAACTTGCCGTAGGGGTGTCGCACAGATAAAACACAAATCGGCGGATCCGGGCGTCGGATGGCCTGCATTAGGGAGAAACTCCTCACCGACCTGATGCAGGTTAATCTTTTGCTGCCCAAAGACTAACGCTTTGCGGTTCCCCCGAAAGGTGACAATATCAAAACCAAGAACCTGATGGTAAAAGTCGCAACTGCGTTCGACACTGTTAACGGTCAAGACTAAATGGTCCAAGTGTTCTATTTTCATCTTATGTCCTCGTCTGTCCATCACCCATCAAAGCAATGATGCGTCATGTTACCCTCAACTTTGGTTAAGTATTCCAAAGAGAAGAACATGTCGCATCATCGAATTAAGTTGGAATTGAGGTTCCAAGCACATTCACCGCCTTGTTAGACCAGTCTACCGCCATCTTCTTGTTCTCGGCCGACTTGTCTTGACGATTATTGGTTGCTGGCATTCACCACATCCTGTACCGCCAATTCAAACAGCGCCATACCTTTATCAATATCTTGCAACTCCACCACCAGGGAAGGTGCAAAACGGATCACATTTGGCCCAGCATTGAGGATCATCAAACCACGGGCTGCTGCCGCAGTAAGAAAATCTCGCGCTTTGCCGTGGTATTCCGCCTTCAACTCTGCGCCAATCAATAAGCCCATGCCGCGAATATCACTGAAAATAGCGTACTTCTTATTAATCGCCTGCAAAGCGCGTTCAAATACGCCCCGGCGTTGTTCAATGCCACTCAACACTTCCTGCGTATTGATAACGTCCAATGCGGCTTCTGCCACTGCGCAGGCCAGTGGATTACCCCCATAAGTGGTGCCATGTGTACCCACCTGCATCACTGCGGCAATCTCCTCAGTGGTCAACATCGCACTCACCGGGAAGCCGCCCCCTAGCGCCTTAGCGGTAGTCAGGATATCCGGGGTAACATCGTAATGCATATAGGTAAACAGCTTGCCACTACGCCCCATGCCACTTTGCACTTCATCAAACACCAGCAACGCCTGATACTTGTCGCACAATTCACGCACCCCTTTGAGGAACGTCGCATCAGCCACCGTGATACCGCCTTCCCCTTGTATCGGCTCCATCACCACCGCACAGGTGTGATCGTCGATTACCGCTTTCACTGCGGCCAAATCATTAAACGGTACATGGATGATATCCGCGGGCTTCGGGCCAAAACCATCAGAATATTTTGCCTGCCCACCCACGGAAACCGTAAACAGCGTGCGACCATGGAATCCATTATTAAAGGCAATAATCTTGGTTTTATAGGGGCTGTGGCGAGTGATGGCATAGTGACGAGCGAGCTTGAAAGCCGCTTCATTGGCTTCAGCGCCGGAGTTGGCAAAAAACACCCGGTCAGCAAAGGTAGCTTTGATCAGCTTGGTTGCCAAACGCAATGCGGGTTCATTGGTGAATACATTGCTGGTATGCCACAGGGTTTCACCCTGCTGTTTTAACGCGGCGACCAGTGCGGGATGGCAGTGTCCCAACGCCGTTACCGCAATCCCCCCCGAGAAATCAACATACTCTTTCCCTTGCTGATCCCACACTCGGCTGCCTTGGCCTTTTACTGGCACAAACTGTGCGGGTGCATAAACAGGCAGGATCACCTGATCAAAAGTACTGCGATTGACGACGGTTTTTTCGCTCATTACTGGCTCCAGACGAATAGCTATCAAGTGAAAATATAATCACAAAATATGCATAAAAAACCAAGCGAGAGCAAACTTAAATTTTAAGGAAATTATCCAACAGTTGATGCCCCTGTTCGCTCAGAATGCTCTCTGGATGAAATTGCACCCCTTCCAGAGCCAACGTGCGATGGCGGATACCCATAATTTCATCACGCTCACCATCACGTTCACTCCAGGCGGTCACCTCAAAACAATCTGGCAATGTGGCGGCATCCAATATCAGCGAATGATAACGGGTAACCGTCAACGGATTATTCAGTCCCTTAAAAACGCCCTGCCCAGTATGGCGAATAGCCGACGTTTTACCATGCATCACCGCCCGCGCACGCACCACATCAGCACCAAACGCCTGACCGATCGCCTGATGCCCCAGGCAAACCCCGAGGATAGGTAATTTACCGGCAAAATGGCGGATAGCCGCCAATGAAACACCCGCCTCATTCGGCGTACAGGGGCCGGGGGAGATCACCAAATGCTGCGGAGCCAACTGCTCAATATCGGCCAGTTGCAGTGCATCATTACGCTTAACCCGCACTTCTGCTCCCAGCTCGCAGAAATACTGATAAAGGTTATAAGTAAAAGAATCATAGTTATCGATCAGCAGAACCATAGTTATCTCAATTTAGAAACGATACCCAACTCTTCTTTCAGCGATTTCAGATAACGACGGCTAACGGGTATGGGTTCCCCCACCGACATAATCATTTCTGCCGCGCCACTCTCTTCAAAACGGATCTCTTTAACCTGCTCAAGATTGACCAGATATTGCCGATGGCAACGTACCAACGGCGTGCGATTTTCCAAGGTGCGTAATGTCAGTTCAGTGAAGCACTCCATGCCATCATTACGCACCACATACACCCCCGTTGAGCGGGAACGAATGGCAATTACCTCGTCGAAGCGCAACAAATAAATCCGGCTGTGGCCGGTACAGGGAATGTATTTCAGATAACCGGCGCTCTCTTCCAGCGCTTCAATATCCTGCGGAGCACGGCGTTGATGTAAACGCTGCAGTGTTTTATTCAACCGTTGAGGCTCAGCAGGTTTCAGTAAGTAATCGAACGCATGCTCTTCAAAGGCCCGCAGTGCATATTCATCATAAGCCGTCAAAAACACGATATAGGGCATACGATTGGGGTCAAGCATACCCACCATTTCCAAACCGCTGATTCGAGGCATTTGGATATCGAGAAATACCACATCCGGTTGCAAACGGTGGATTTGGCTAATCGCCTCAATGGCATTGGCACACTCACCAATAACGGTGACCCCCTCTTCCGCTTCCAATAGATGACGCAGGTTATCACGCGCAGAGGGCTCATCATCAACAATCAATACTCGCAACATCAGGCCACCCTCGCCAATGGCACATGCAGGGTAATACAGGTAAACATTTCAGGCTCACAAGAAACCTGTATACCGTAACCCTCGCCATAACGGACACGGATACGCCGATCGACCAGATTCATTCCCAGTCCGCTACCTGCGGTGGGTTTACCGAACAATCCCGCATTATCCGTCACCTGCAACAGCAAGTGTTCCTCCTCCTGCCGGGCACCGATATCAATACGCCCTACCCCCAACAGATGTGATGTCCCATGCTTAATCGCATTTTCTACAATCGGCTGCAGTGAGAAAGCCGGCAACTTCGCCGCCAATAACTCTTCAGGCAATGAAACTTTGATCTCCAACCGTTCAGCAAAACGGGCCTTTTCAATCTGCAGATAAGCGTTCACGTGTTCAATTTCATCAGCCAATGTGACTTCATCATCTGAGCGCTTCAGATTTTTGCGAAAAAAAGTGGAGAGATACTGAACCAATTCACAAGCCTTCTCACCATCACGGCGAATCACCGCCACCAGGGTATTCAAGGCATTAAACAGGAAATGTGGGTTAACTTGGGCATGCAGCAGTTTGATCTCTGACTGCGCCAATAGCTGTTTATGACGCTCATATTGTCCGGCCATGATTTGCGCCGACAGCAAGCTGGCAATCCCTTCGCCAAGGGTACGATTAATGGTACTGAATAGTTTGGTTTTGGGCTCATAGAGCTTGATAGTCCCAATCACTCGCTGATTCTCACCCCGCATAGGGATCACTAAGGTTGAACCTAATTTACAGTTGGAGTTAATTGAACAGCAGAAAGAGAGTTCATTGCCATCGGCGTAAACCACTTCGTTATTATCAATGGCACGCTGTGAATGAACGGAAGAGATAGGGGTACCCGGCAGGTGATGATCGGCTCCCATGCCGATAAAGGCCAACAACTTATCACGATCGGTGATGGCTACAGCGCCGATACCCAGCTCCTGGTAAATCACCCGCGCTACCTTCATACTGTTTTCTTGATCAAATCCCTGACGCAGAATACCTTCAGTACGTTCAGCAATTTTCAGTGCCTTGGAGGAGAATGCACTGGTATATTTCTCGAACATTGCCCGTCTATCCAGCAAAATCTGAATAAACATGGCAGCACCTACGGTGTTGGCAATCATCATCGGTAAGGCGATATGTTCCACCAACAGCAGCGCTTCCGGGAAAGGGCGTGCGACCAGCAGAATAATGGCCATTTGTAACACTTCTGCCGTTAATGCGACCCCCGCGACAAACAAAGGATTAAACAGCAGGTCAATCCGCCCTCGCCGCATGGCAATAATATGCACCACTCCGCCGACCAAGCCTTCCGCTACTGTGGATATGGCACAAGCGACATCCGTCATTCCCCCTAGCGTATATCGGTGTAAACCGCCGGTCAGACCAACCAGAAAGCCAACAGAAGGGCCCCCCAGTAACCCACCCAAGACGGCACCAATAGCACGGGTATTAGCAATTGAGTCCTGAATATGCAGACCAAAATAGGTACCCATAATGCAGAACACAGAGAAAATAACGTAACACAACAGTTTGTGTGGCAGACGAATAGTCACCTGCGTCAATGGAATAAAGAGTCGCGTCTTGCTCAGTAAATAGGCAATAACAAGATAGACGCACATCTGCTGTAGTAGCAGCAAGATCTGGTTAAATTCGAACATGGCAGCAGCTCATCGGGACAACGGAGGCAAACAAAAGAAGCCAGTTATCTGCAACTCAAGTCGCCTAGGCGCTGGCTATCGTCGCGCACCAGCCACTTGAATAAGTCAGGGTATCTACAGAGGTATATTAAATCATGCGGCATTGAAAAAAACCGTGATGCCAGCAAAGCTTCGTGAGGGAAAACAGACCGGCTCCTGATGGGAACCGGCCACACTTGACTTATGGCAGCACTTTCGCTGACAGGATAACAATCGGTTTACTAGGTACATTCTGATAAGGGCCAACATTACTGGTTGGTACCTGGGAGATTTTGTCTACCACTTCCATCCCTTTCACCACCTTACCAAACACCGCATAACCAAAATCACGTTGGCCATGGTCCAGAAAAGCATTGTCTGCCACATTCAGGAAAAACTGACTGGTCGCGCTGTCTTGATCCGCTGTACGCGCCATGGAAATGGTGCCGCGCAAGTTACGCAGACCATTATCAGCCTCATTTTTGATCGAAGCATTGGTGGTTTTTTGCTGCATATCGGCAGTAAAACCACCACCTTGCACCATAAAGCCGGGGATCACACGATGAAATATCGTATTGTTGTAATAACCACTGTTCACGTAGTCAACAAAGTTCTTGGTAGAGATGGGGGCCTTCTTACTATCGAGCTCTAACTCGATATTCCCTGCGGTGGTAGTCAGCATGATGTGAGGTCCCGCAGCAGCCAAGGCAGCAGGGATCATCGCTGACAAGGAACACAGTGCAACGAAGGTCACTAAAGTACGTTTGAACATGAACGGGTCCTTTCTCTAAGAGACAAACAACGGAAAATCGCTCTGATTTTAAACAGCCACACCCGACAGCGCCAGCCATTTACTTATATTTACTCAACAATTAGACATTTCTTAATTAGGCTGAATTTCGCTGCCGACAGTATGGTCCCCATCCCTCTTTTTGCCAAGTCGCTCACGACACTATTTATCACTTTTACTTTTTATGACAATAGGCCGGAAAAACCGCCAGACTTGCCACTTCAGCCTCTACCAGGCGGGTTGCTCGGTGGTCTGTAGATATCCAGATAAATAGATCAGTTGATATCAGCCCGCCTTGCACCTCGACGCCCATGCAAGCTACCGCAATAAGCCAGCAGCTTGCATGACAACAGCTATAAAGTACAGAACTCAAGGATGGGGAACAAAACCCACAGCTTGATACACTTTCGCCAACGTTTCCTGTGCCCGAGCCCGGGCTTTCGCCGCTCCGTCACGCATCACCTGCTGCAGGAACACTTCATCGTTACGGTAACGGTGATAACGCTCTTGCAGGCCACTCAACATGTCGGAAACAGCTTCAGCAACCGCCCCTTTCAAGTGGCCATACATCTGGCCTTCGAACTCCGTTTCCAATTGGGCGATGCTTTTACCCGTCACGCCAGACAGAATATCCAACAAGTTGGAAACACCTGCCTTGTTCGCCACGTCATAGCGGATAACCGGTGGGTCTTGTGAATCCGTCATCGCACGTTTGATTTTTTTGGTCACCGCCTTCGGGTCTTCCAACAAACCAATCACGTTGTTGCGATTTTCATCGGACTTGGACATTTTCTTAGTCGGCTCCTGCAGCGACATCACACGTGCACCGGATTTCGGAATAAACGGCTCAGGAACCTTGAAAATATCGCCATACAGTGCATTGAAACGCTGACCAACATCACGACTCAATTCCAGATGTTGTTTTTGGTCCTCTCCTACTGGCACTTGATTAGTCTGATACAGCAGAATGTCTGCCGCCATCAATACCGGGTAGCTGAACAGGCCGGCATTAATGTTTTCCGCATAGCGCGTAGACTTATCTTTAAACTGGGTCATGCGGTTCAGCTCACCAAAATAAGTGTAACAGTTGAGCACCCAGCTTAGTTGTGTATGTTCCGGCACATGAGACTGCACGAAAATAGTGCTTTTCTCTGGATCGATACCACAGGCCAAGTACAACGCCAGGGTATCCAGTGTCGCTTTACGCAACTGTTGCGCATCCTGACGCACCGTGATGGCATGCAGATCAACGATACAGTAAATGCAGTCAAACTCGTCCTGCATCTGCACCCACTGACGCAACGCCCCCATATAGTTGCCAATAGTCAGTTCACCGGATGGCTGTGCGCCACTGAATACGATAGGCTTACTCATAGTTAAATTTCCTGATCTGCGAAAGATGACAGCCCAAGAACGGGCAATAAATCGGCAAAATGTTCCAACACGCGGTCTGGCTTGCTCAATGCGATCGCTTCACCATAGTTATAGCCGTAAATCAGGCCAACACTTAGGCAACCCGCCGCCTGAGCGGCCTGAATATCGTTACGCGAATCACCGACAAACAACACCTCACGGGCTCGCAGGCCGAGTTTGCCAAACACCATATACAACGGTGCGGGGTGTGGTTTTTTCTCCACCACATCATCACCGCCGATAATCAACGAGAAAAAGTCGCTAATACCCAGTGATGCTAATAACGGTGCGACAAAGGGCGTCGGTTTATTCGTCACCAACGCCAGCGGGTAGCCCTGTTCAGCCAGACAGCTTAATGTTTGTTCCACTTGTGGGAACAGACGGCTACCACTCTCCACGGTTTGAGCGTAGAAATGATCAAAGTGTTGGCGCATTTGCAGGCTTTGTGCTGCCGTCGGCTCTACGCCAGCCCATCGCAGTGCACGTTGCACCAGCACATCAGCTCCATTGCCAATCCAGGTACTGACCAGCGCCTCTCCTGCCACTGGCAACCCCATGGCGGTTAACGCCAGATCTATCGCAGCAGCCAAGCCAGGAGCACTATCAACCAGGGTGCCATCAAGATCGAAGGCCACCCCACGAATAGCAGAAAAATCAGCCATGGCTTACCTTCGCTAACTCGCTGCGCATTTTATCGATCACCACGCGGTAATCCGGCTGACCGAAGATGGCCGAACCCGCGACGAACATATCTGCCCCTGCGGCAGCTATCTCGGCGATATTATCGACTTTGACACCCCCATCGACTTCCAGGCGAATATCACGACCACTTTCATCGATAAGCCGACGTACCTGGCGCAATTTATCCAATGTACCGTGAATAAATGATTGGCCACCAAAGCCTGGGTTGACTGACATCAGCAGGATCACATCAATTTTATCCATCACATAATCAAGATAGCTTAACGGTGTAGCCGGGTTAAATACCAAGCCCGCCTTACAACCGTTCTCTTTGATTAATTGAATGGTACGGTCAACGTGTTCAGAAGCTTCAGGATGAAAAGAGATGTAGGTTGCCCCCGCCTTGGCAAAGTCCGGTACAATACGATCCACCGGTTTCACCATCAGGTGAACATCAATCGGTGCCGTAATGCCATAATTACGCAACGCTTCGCACACCATCGGGCCAATCGTCAAATTTGGCACATAGTGATTATCCATAACATCAAAGTGCACCACATCCGCGCCAGCCGCCAACACATTGGCCGTATCTTCACCCAATCGGGCGAAATCTGCCGACAGAATGGACGGGGCAATCAAAAATTTTTTCATCCTCATCTCCAAACATGGGGGCTGAGTTATTCAGCTTATTTAAACAGTGCCAGAAGTTCGTTCACTTTACTGCGGCCAAGAATATTCCGACTAATAGTGCGGGGGGCCTCAACCACGTGCAGCTCAGCATGCTGGTACCAGTCACGAGTCAATTCAGTATCATGATTTGAAATCAAGACAGGCACCTGATTTTTTACCGAGAGTTGGCGTGCAATTTGTGCTAACCCTTGTTGGTCGGCAAGACTAAAGCTGTTGGTATGATAAGCAGTAAAATTTGCCGTCACTGACAACGGGGCATAAGGTGGATCGCAATAAATCACCGCACCCGGCGTTGCTTTTAGCATGGTATCTCGATAGTGCTCACAGACAAACGTCGCATTACGCGATTTTTCAGCAAACCAATACAACTCTTGTTCCGGAAAATAAGGTTTTTTGTACCGTCCAAACGGAACATTAAACTCACCCCGTAAATTAAAACGGCATAAACCGTTATAACAGTGGCGATTCAGATACAGGAAGAGTAAAGCACGCCGATAAGCATCAGTACTGACATTGAACTCAGCACGCAGCAGATAAAACTGCTCTGAATGATTGAATTCGCCAGTGAAAAGAACACGGGAATCACGCACGAAATCATCCGTGCGCGATTTAACGATTTTATACAAATTGATGAGATCGCTATTGATATCAGCAAGGATATAGCGGTCATACTCGGTATTCAGGAAGACTGAACCCGCGCCCACAAAGGGTTCGATTAGGCAGTCGCCCTCAGGCAGATGACGACGGATCTCACCGATCAGAGGGTATTTTCCACCAGCCCATTTTAAAAAAGCGCGGTTTTTCTTCATGCCGTCAGTTAGCTACTTATACAATTAAGAGCGGCGGATTGTACCTTGTTTCAAACAGCACATCAGCGCACAAAGTTAACAGTTTATTTTTTTAGCTCTTGCTGCACTTGACTGACGGGGCGAGCCCAAGGCTTCTTGGCCTGAACCTCCGCTGGTAAAGTAGCAATTGCACGTTTCGCCTCTTCTGAAGAAGCATAGTTACCCGCCACCAACACATACCACGGCTTACCATCACGTTTGGTTTCATACACCGTAAAATGTTGTAGATTCTGTTGCTTGGCAAAGGCATTCAATGTGTCAGAACGCGAAGCCCCGCTCAATTGCAGCGTGTAATGGCTACCTGGAGCACTCTTAAGCGACCCCGTACTACCACTGCTCACCGCACTCCTGTTACTGACTGCCGGAGGGATATACACGGTGGTAGCGTTTGCCGCAGGTTTCGCCGCTGTTCCTGGTTTGGTGGTTGACGTTTCTGGCTTCGCCGTTGTCAGCGGTTTAGTCCGCGCTGTTTCACGTGGAGTCGAACCACTCATCACGGTTGCCGGTGCCGTTGGCAAACCTGCAACGGGTGTATTGATATCTTGAACTGCCGCATCCACCAGGCCCTGTTGTGATGACAGCACGGTGGACATATCACCTGGCAAGTCAACGCGCTGCTGAGCCCCACCAGGCGCTGGTAATGGTGGTGCTTCGGTTGGCGTACTGGATATAGGAGGAATGTTGATAGTCTGCGGCTGAGTTTGACCAACACCATTGTTATCATGGGAATCGGTTGTCCCTCCAGCAACACCGCTGTTGTTCGTCGTCAACGATGAGGTCCCTGACAAATTGATGTCTCGAGCCCCCCCTGATTGTGCTGTTTCTGGTTTGGTTGGTGACTTCATGGCTGAGCCAATCATAGCTATCAGCAGTAAAAGCACCACAATACCAATACCAATCATCATATGTTGACGTGAAATAGCAAAGCGCGGCGCAGTCGCTGGGCGTCGTGTTCGCAAAGGGCGGCGGTCACTGGCATCAGGCCTGAGATCGTCTTCCGTTTTAAACTCTTCCATCTGAAACCCTCCAACTAGAGGCAAAAGCTCACCACCCAAGATACGGTATGGTTCGAGACTATTAACCCAATGATGGCAAGGGGGTATCTACCACACCTTACTCATTAAATACCCGTTATCAATCAAACTGCAGCGGTATTGCCGGCTGACAAACACTCAGCACCACCAATACCAAGCTAAAATAAATGCGGACAGCCAACACCACATCCCCATCAAAGTATGACGAGTATTCCCCTCATATTTCAAGCTTAAGCGTGGCTCGCTGATTGCTGTGAGGGTGGCAGACAATCGGCTATTGACGCCAATACTACGTCATGGGGGACACCACCACGCACTTCCGCTTGACCCATTGCCGTTGGTAATACTAAACGCAGCACCCCGCCCAAGACTTTCTTGTCACGCATCATATGTGGCAAATAAGCTTCAGGAGCCATCTCTTGCGGACCGCAAACCGGCAAACCGGCACGTGATAACAGCCCTTTAATCCGGTCGATATCATCACTAGAAAATTGCCCCAAACGACGAGCGGTTTGCGCTGCCATCACCATACCTGCCGCCACCGCTTCACCGTGCAGCCATACCCCATAGCCCATTTCCGCCTCGATGGCATGACCGTAGGTATGTCCCAGATTAAGCAACGCCCGTGAACCACTCTCTCGCTCATCGGCAGCGACCACTTGGGCCTTCAGTTCACAACAACGCCGGATACAATAAGCCAATGCACTCCTATCAAGCGCCATCAGATTATCAATATTATTTTCCAGCCAAATAAAGAAATCACGGTCAAGAATAATGCCGTATTTGATCACTTCTGCCAGGCCAGAGGAGAGCTCTCTTGGCGGTAAAGTATATAAGCAATCAAGATCCACCACGACCGAGGCCGGTTGGTAAAACGCGCCAATCATGTTTTTACCGAGCGGATGATTGACGGCTGTTTTACCGCCAACGGAGGAGTCCACCTGCGAGAGTAATGTGGTTGGAACCTGGATAAAACGGACACCACGTTGATAGCAGGCAGCGGCGAAGCCAGTCAGATCACCAATCACGCCGCCACCCAAAGCCACCAGCGTGGTATCACGCCCATGGGGCTTTTCCAGCAGTGCCGAAAAAACCTGTTCCAGAGTGGCGAGGGATTTATACTGTTCACCATCAGGCAGTATCACCTGATCCACCACGATGCCCCCCTGCTCAAGCGTCTTACGGATACGCTCCAGATACAGCGGTGCCAGAGTCTGGTTAGTGACCAGCATAACCTGCTCACCAGCCTTCAACGGCATAAAAGAAACCGGATCGTTAAACAATCCGGTAGCAATGGTAATCGGGTAGCTACGCTCCCCAAGCGTTACGATCACTCTCTCCATATTCGAGTTCAGTTCTCGGTGTAATTGATCCTCGCCCAGGCGGGGAACACTAAAAGAATCCTCGCCTTAACCAGCAACCTGCGGCCAATACGAAAATCACGATATCTTGAACAATTCGCGTTGCCTATTACCGACAAGGCCGAAACAAATCTGTTAGCAACCGATTTGAATCGCCGCTTGCGCTAATCCGCAGGGTGAAAGTTCATCATTTCCCAGGCGCATAGATAAACGAAATGACAAGCGCCAACAGACACTGTCAATAATCATACAATTCAAAGTATGATCAGTATATCAATTACTTTCCAGCATATTGATTATCTGGTTAGCCACTACTTTAGCGCTTTGGTCGTCAGTGCGGATGGTGACATCTGCAATTTCTTCATACAACGGATTGCGCTCTTTAGCCAACTCCTCCAAGACTTCACGTGGAGGGGTGTCAACCTGTAATAATGGGCGCTTTTTGTCGCGTTGGGTCCGAGCCAACTGCTTTTCAATGGTGGTTTCCAAATAGACCACTACACCACGCGCCGACAAGCGGTTACGCGTTTCACGCGACTTAACCGAGCCCCCACCAGTAGCCAGCACAATCCCTTGTTTTTCCGTCAGTTCATTAATGACTTTTTCTTCACGATCACGGAATCCCTCTTCCCCTTCCACGTCGAACACCCAGCCCACATCGGCACCGGTACGTCGCTCTATTTCTTGATCAGAGTCGAAAAACTCCATATTGAGTTGCTGAGCTAACTGACGACCAATAGTGCTTTTGCCGGCACCCATAGGCCCAACCAGAAAGATATTGCGTTTCTCTGCCATGTTTTTCGATATTACTAAGACAATTCGTTAATGATAACCCGCCCCGCCAATCAAATCAGCAACGGGACCTAAACTGAAACCTCATGAGCGATAATGCGAGATCAGGTGGAAAATTATCTCAACACTCCTGGTAGTTTGGCAACCGAATAAATCGCTATCCACGCCGCGGGAGGGAAACCATAGGTTTTTAACGGCGTCTTATACCTTATGGGTTTCAAGTTGCAGCCAGAGAGCAAACGTAGCCACCGCTGGGAACTTACTAAAGTAAATCACCAGGATAAGTACGTGAAGCCAACAACATAGCAGCCTGAAAGACGGCAGGTATAGCATTAATAAAAAACTCGGTACTCAATTCGGTAACCCTTGTAAGCTAAATCGGCGGCAGCGTCAAACCCAGATGCCTACAAGGTGATAAAAAAGTGTATTTATCCGTCCACTTTGAAGGTTGTTCAGTCGGTCAGATGCTAAACAATCTCTATTGAAATCAGCGGCTACTCGATTACTGACTCGGGAACATCTAAAAAAGTGGATTAACCTTCCCCAAAAATAAACAACCCCCATCGTAAAGTAGAAAGATAGATGACCAGTGTCACCACCGTGACGTATACAATGGCACTAGGGCTAATTAAAGGAAACCACCTAAAGCTTGATCAACGTAGGTGTGATGAAAATGACCAACTCACGTCTTTTATGCTGTTTGATTTGCTGTTTGAACAACGCACCCAATAGAGGGACATCCCCCACACCGGGTACTTTATCAACACCTTGGGTGTTCTGCCGTTGGAATATCCCCCCCAACACAATGGTTTCACCATTTTTCACGGTCACCTGAGTTTTAATTTCCTGCTTATCAATGGCGAGTGCCTCTCCTGCCCCCTGTTTTATCGAACGCCCTGGCACATTCTGACTAATCTGCAATGTCAGGGTGATTCGGCCATTGGGCAGGATTTTGGGCGTTACTTCCATACCCAGTACCGCTTCCTTGAACTCTATGGATGTCGCACCACTGGCACCGCTCGACACTTCGTATGGGATCTCCGTACCCTGTTTGATACTGGCAGTTTGCTGATGGGCGGTGAGCAGACGTGGACTGGCAATAATCTCTACCTCATTCTCTTGTTCCAGCGCGGATAACTCCAGATCCAGAATACGCCCACTGATACGTGCCAAGTGAAAGCCGGCCGTCACCACGCTATTTTCTACTGGCAAGCTCACATTGAAATTACCTATCCGCATGGCTTTCGCAGGCCGTTCTTCTGCAGCCAACCCCCAGCGCACGCCAAGCTCACGCAGGTTTTCGCTGCTAATAGTGACGATATACGCCGACAGTTGTACTTGCTGCAAAGGGGCATCCATCTCCCTCACCCAGGATTTTATTTGAGCAAGTGCGCTTGCGGTATCTCGCAACAACAACGAATTAGTGCGTTTGTCGACGATCACACTACCACGCTCAGTCAATAGCTTGCTGCGGGCATTGTCCAAGCTGAGAGCGATGTCACTCGCTTCAGCATTGTGCAGTGCTAGGGTCAAATTTTGCAGCGGTAACTGTTGAGTCAAAAGCTGCTGTCGGCGCTGCTGCTCCTGTTCATCGGGCTCGGGGAGAATCATCATCACATTCCCCTCAATAGACATCGCCAAATGCCCCATGCGCAACACGACCGCCAGTGCCTGTTGCCAAGGCACCTCCTCCAACCGCAACGTTAAGTTACCTTTAACGCCTTCACCCACCACGAGATTCAAATGCTGATATTCCGCCAGCGCCTGTAAAATCAAGCTAATTGGCGTATCGTGAAACACCAGCGACACCGGTTTTTCTTTCTGCACCGCCCCTGACACCATCATCGGCAGTACCAGTAACAAGGCTAACAACCCGTTGTATCCTTTCATGACTCGTTCCTTAGCGTTTTTCCTCTAATGCCAGTACCAGGTTACCCACCTGCGGAGAACAGGCGCTGTCTATTTCTGGCATAGCCAATTCAACTTTACGGGGATGAACCTGCGCCACTTGCCAATACCCATCCAGTAAGCGTTGCTGGGGTAACAGGCCTAACCATTGCCCCTGTGGGGTCACCACCCAGCCGTAACGCAAATCCTCGGTGCCAATACTGCCTTTCAGTTGCCAGTTTTCTGGGGAAGTGATTGGGCGGATGCAGGGAACAGCCTGAGGGGGTTGGAAAGGATCACGTTCATCTGTGCTCAAGACGGAAGGCAACGGAGCAAACCCCGATGAATTGGCAAAAATCAGTGATTCAGGTGAGCTGACGCAGCCAGAATCCTGGCAATTAGCATCACTCTGTGGAGAGTTATCACCCGCCCCATCAGAGACAAGTAACGTCAATTGGGTCATCAACCCTGTGGGTTGCCGCTCGATCCTGATCTGCCCAATCCGCTGAGTTGACGATATTCCCGCCAAAAAATGCAGCAAACCGTCAAATTTCACCTGTACAGTCACCTTTTGCTGTGGTGGCTTATCTTGTTGCTGCCAGCGCAACAGCTCCCCACCCACTTGCTGGAGTAAACCAGCAATATCTCTCTCTTTTTGCGGATCAGGTTGTTCCGCAGCCTGCTGCAAGCGCAGTTCAAGTTCTTCCAGCGCGGGTAACCGATCCCATTGTTTCTGATGCTCCGCAATCTGTAATTCAAGCTGTTGCCGCTGTTGATCTAGCTGTTGATACCGTTGCCACTGGTCAGCCAGCAGCCCTATGCAGGTTAACAGCACCAGGCCAGCCAACCCCGACCATTGCAGGCTCAATATCTGCCAACCAGGTCGATTTAACCAAGGTATCAGCCAATCTGGTATCGGGTTATTCATCTTGCCGCCAAAATGCTGTCAGGATGAAAGCCAATACCCCATCTTTACCCTGTATCACGTCAGTCAAATGACTACTCCGCAACCAAGGCAAGACTGATAAACGCTGTTCAAGCAAGGCTATGGCGGCATAATGCCCACCCTGCCCATGCAACGAAATCCCTTTTGCATTATCTTCAAGTTCAGTGAGCCATAACGCTTCGGGTAACGTTCGAGAGAGTTGCTGTAGCAATAAAAGATAGCGGCGATTATGGGCCTCATTCTGCTGATGACGCTCTTGCACTGCCGCCAGACGTGCCAATTCGGCGATGATTTGTTGCTTTTGCTGGATCTGCCCCTCAAGGATGGCATATTGCTGTGCCTTTTCTTGCAGAACACGATGTTGCTGCAATTGTTGATAACTGAGTGACCCGTATATCAAGGCAAGCAAAACCAGTATCACCAGCAGTTGCAGGCAGAAACAAGATAACCAGAAGCGATAACGTTGCCGCAACCGATGGATCCGCCAGGGTAAAAGATTAACTTGATACATCAATTATCCTCATGGCGAAGGGCCAAACCGCACGCCAGCACGAATGCCGAAGGTAACGTAGGTAACGGTGGATGCAACTGGCTGAATGCCGTAAAGGGTGACCAGGGCATCACCGCTTCCGGTAAGGGCTCATCCAGTACCGTGCTGTAATACACCTCTTTAGCCTCTAATACCGGACACTCCCGGTGTATCATCGCCAGTGCCTGCCTGGCACTCTGGGCTTCCTGACAAGAAAGCGTGCCGTAGGCAAAAGGTACCGTCCGCGGTGCCACCCACAGCCACTCCTGTTCCAAGCGGTGCAACAGACCTGCTTGCGGGTCCAGGCCAGCAAACTCAGCCATCTGTGACAAAGCACTGGGAGCGATATCGATAACCTGCGGTTGTAAGTCAGCCAGTTGCAAGCAGCGCAACCACTGTTCAAGCTCTTGCTGACGCGCCGCTGTAAGCAGCAATTGATGGGTGTTGGGTTGTGCCTGACGATAATCTATCGCCAACGTCTGGCTGGCTAACGGAAACTGTTTCATCCCCTGGCTGATAATATAATCATGACGTATCGGCTCTCGTAGACGGTTATCCGGTAGTGGTAAGGTTTGCTGTAAAACCCGCTGAGCAGGTAAGGCAATACGTAACGAAATATGTCTTGGTAAACGAATACGCCACTGCTTCAGCCAGGACACTAACAGGTCAGAAGTTTCTATCTGGCTCTCTCGCAATATCGGCTGTGGAAGCCGTTGTTGCCACCAGTGCCGCAGTTGCCAGCCGTTACGGCGGCGTTGTGCTGCCAATGCTCGGATACTGTGACCTTGTATATCCAGCCCCACTTGCCACCCTTGCGAAAACATATTTTCAGCCACCTCCGTATCGTTAGATAACAAAAGAACATATCCATGTTGCAGGCTTGCCTTTATACTACTGCCCGACTGTTTATAAACTGCCCAACTGACATGAAATGGGAAATCTCAGGTGAAGTTCGTAAAGTATTTTCTAATCCTTGCTGTATGTTGCATCTTATTGGGAGCAGCCTCGATTTTTGGCTTGTACAAATATGTCGAGCCACAACTACCAGATGTCGCGACGCTGAAAGATGTACGGCTGCAAACGCCAATGCAGGTTTACAGTGCCGATGGCGAATTGATCGCTCAGTTCGGTGAAAAACGCCGTATTCCTCTCACGCTGGAACAAATCCCACCGCTGATGGTGCACGCTTTTATCGCCACTGAGGACAGCCGTTTCTATGACCACCATGGTGTAGATCCAATAGGCATTTTTCGTGCTGCCTCGGTGGCGGTGGCTTCTGGTCACGCCTCACAGGGCGCCAGTACCATCACTCAACAGCTGGCAAGAAACTTCTTCTTGAGCCCAGAACGCACGTTGATGCGAAAAATCAAGGAAGTCTTCCTGGCGATTCGTATTGAACAGATGATGAACAAGGATGAAATCCTTGAGCTGTATCTGAATAAAATCTATCTCGGTTACCGTGCTTATGGGATAGGTGCTGCCGCTTACGTCTATTTTGGTAAAGATGTCAATGAGCTGACGCTCAGTGAGATGGCCACTATCGCCGGGTTGCCGAAAGCCCCTTCAACGTTTAACCCGCTCTACTCTCATGATCGTGCCGTTGCACGCCGTAACGTGGTGCTATCACGTATGCTGGACGAGGGCTACATCACTCAAGCACAGTACGATCAGGCCCGTAGCGAAGAGTTAGTTGCCAATTACCATGCACCCGAGATCAATTTCTCGGCACCTTATCTTGCCGAAATGGTGCGCCAGGAGATGCTCAATCGTTACGGTGAAAACGCCTATACCGATGGCTACAAGGTCTACACCACCGTTACTAAAAAATTACAGTTGGCAGCCCAGGAAGCTTTACGCAACAACGTATTGAATTATGATATGCGCCATGGTTATCGTGGCCCATCAAACGTGTTATGGAAGGTGGGTGAAACTGCTTGGGACCAGAAACAGATTGTCGAGTCGCTTAAAAACCTGCCGACTTACGGCTCGCTGGTACCCGCCGTCATTACCTTGGCAAATGCTGAGCAAGCTACCGCTATCTTGGCTGACAGCAGCAGTATCGAGTTACCGCTGTCCGGCATGCGCTGGGCTCGCCCATTTAAAAGCGATACGCAGCAAGGCCCAATACCGAAACGCGTCACCGACGTGGTTCAGGCTGGCCAACAAGTCTGGGTACGTAAGGTCAATGATAGCTGGTGGCTGGCACAGGTACCGGACGTCAATTCAGCCCTGGTTTCTATCGATCCTGACAATGGTGCGGTCAAAGCATTGGTGGGTGGTTTCGATTTCAACCAAAGCAAGTTCAACCGAGCCACCCAGGCTATGCGTCAGGTGGGTTCCAACATTAAGCCATTCCTGTATACCGCCGCGATGGACAAAGGACTGACACTGGCCACCATCCTTAACGATGTGCCCATTACACGCTGGGATGCAGGTGCAGGTACTGACTGGCGTCCTAAAAACTCACCACCTACCTATGATGGCCCCATTCGTCTACGCCAAGGTCTAGGTCAGTCTAAGAACGTGGTTATGGTCCGCGCCATGCGCGCCATGGGGGTAGATTACGCAGCTGAATATCTACAACGTTTCGGTTTCCCGGCTGAGAATATCGTTCATTCAGAATCGTTAGCGCTGGGTTCCGCTTCATTTACCCCCATCCAGGTGGCTCGTGGATATGCCGTATTGTCAAACGGTGGTTATCTGGTTGACCCCTACTTTATTACCAAAATTGAGGACGATACGGGCAAAGCGGTGTTTGAAGCCAAACCGAAGATAGTGTGCCAAAGCTGCAACCTGCCGGTGATCTATGGTGACACTCGTCGTCCAGCCATACTTTCTGACGATAATGTGGAGAGCGTAGCGGTTTCACAAGAAGGCAGTAATGCCAATGTGCCCATGCCACAGCTTGAACAGGTTACCCCTGCACAAATACAGCAGGATAATGATCAGCAATATGCACCTCATGTGATCAGCACACCGCTGTCGTTTCTGATCCGCGATGCACTTAATAGCAATATCTTCGGTGAACCCGGTTGGATGGGGACGGGCTGGCGGGCAGGCCGCGACCTCAAACGCCATGATATTGGGGGGAAAACCGGTACCACTAACAGTTCAAAAGACGCTTGGTTCTCTGGCTACGGCCCCAATACGGTGACGTCAGTCTGGATCGGATTTGATGATCATCGCCGTGACTTAGGACGCTCAACGGCGTCTGGCGCAATTGACGATCAGATTGCAGGTGGTGAAGGGGGTGCGAAGAGTGCACAACCTGCCTGGGATGACTTTATGAAAGTCGCCTTAGAGGATATTCCTGAACAGAAGGTCGTGCCACCGCCGGGGGTGGTCAGTGTATCCATTGATAGGAGCACTGGAAAACTGTCCAATGGCGGAGCGAATAGTCGCGCGGAATACTTTATCGATGGTACTCAACCAACAGAATTCTCAGTGCCTGATGCAGGAATGACGCTCACCGAGCCTGGGGGGGAAAGCCAGGAGCTGTTCTAAAAACAGCGTTATTTATTATTCATCTACCTAAAAATGGCCAGAGCAATCTGGCCATTTATCAACGCCGATGCCCCCCACTTTGGCGGGCATCACGCAGGAACAACTCCGCCAGGAAAAGTGCACTGACATTACGCGCTTCACGAAAGTCCACTTCCGACAATAAGTCCATCATGTTGGCGATAGGCCAACGTACCTGAGGTAACGGCTCGGGCTCATCCCCTTCCAGGCTTTGCGGATAAAGCTCATGTGCCAAAACAATATTCATCTGACTGGAAAAATAGGATGGGGCCATGGTCAGCTTGCCAAGGAAGTCAAAACGACCAGCACCAAAACCAACCTCTTCCATCAACTCACGATTAGCCGCTTCCAACACCCCTTCGCCAGGATCGATCAATCCTTTAGGAAAACCCAACTCATAGGACTCAGTTCCCACGGCGTACTCACGGATCAATAACAAGTCATCCCCAATTACCGGCACTATCATCACCGCTTCACGTTCCGAAGGCCTCATACGCTCATAGACCCGCCGGACACCGTTACTGAATTCCAGATCCACCGATTCAACATTAAATAACCGTGAACGGGCGACCGTTTCTACTTTCAGAATTTTAGGTTTTTGCAGGTGTTTATCCATAATTACCTCAAATAGGTTAACCACCGTCTCCCTGACTATCCCTGGGTTGATGCAATTTACAGATATACCCGTCACTAATGACGCTGCAGGGTTGTTGACTACGCTCGTTCGCCCTAGTCACATAATTATCTATGCTCCTAGGGTCCCACTCGCTTGCCGCCTACCTGCAACTTCATTGAACTTGGGTTATAGATGGTCCACGATATCCATCCCGATGGTATTTTGTTCGGGTAAGCATACGCAACCAACACACCTGCAACTGACATAACCTTAGCGATCATCAGAGCCGCCAAGCGAAAAACCAGGATCCAGAATAATAATGGTGTGCCTATCACACCGGACCAAAAATACTCAACAAATAGTGACCCTCCCCCCGCAACTTGCCTAACCTTGGGGGCAAATACCACCCTGCGGACATTGTGCGTTAATTCGAACCCCTGCTGCAACCAGCCTGAATAGTAACTCAATTTTTTTTAACAAATGTAGCCAATAGCCTATCCTTTCTATATAAATTCATTAAAACCGATAAAAAAATTAGGATAAAGACGATATAACACCTATATAAGGTTTGTTATGATCACGCAAATCAGTAACAAACGAGTGCAACCGATAACACTGCGGCTTGAAAAATGATGATGGTTATAACATGGGCACAATAGTGTTGATATTCGCCTTGGTATCAGGTTGCCTGATTGCTACTGCCTTTTATTGCTATTTGAAACGCCGTAATCGATCATCCCTGGCGGGTTTACAGTTATCGAGGAAACCCGAACGCCGGAAACTGAGCACGGAAGAGCGGCGAGCCATTGAATATTATCTCAATAAATACAACGCATTAGATAATACGTCATCGTCTGGTTCTGCGCCCCTATCGGCCAACAAGTTGGCCCTGAATGCACAGAGTAACACCGTCTATGCTATCACTCATGCTATCACTCGCTATGGCCTGGCAAGCGATGAACCCAATAATTGGCGCTACTACCTGAATGCCGAAGAGATCCACTTGCCAGCGTTTTGGGACTCCTACATTAGTACTGACAACCGTGTTGAGTTAATCAAAACACAGACACTACTTCTCGTTATTTCACTTAACGGTCATTCGTTACTTAGTGATATTAATGATGCCTCCGCCGTTACGGTGATGGCTGCCACATCATCCCAAAATGCCCACATTCACCAGCACGAGAACGAATATATTGAGTTAGTGAATATTCGTCAGGAAACCCCTGAAGAACACGCCATTAACCATCCCAATGGCATAAAAGAAGCCGTTATCATCTCCACGGCTCTACTCCTGTTGTTCTTCAGTCTGATTAGCCCCATAGCCGCCACCCCCTGGATGGTTTTTATTGCCATACTGATACTCACTTGGGGGGGATGGAATCTGTTGCGACGCCCCGATGCAAGCAAACAGCAAGAGATACACTGCCTACGCGGCACACTTAAGTGCTGGGGATTGTTCGGCGAATCCAACCAGGAGCAAACCAATAATATCTCTCTGGGGATGATCGATTTGATCTACCCGCCGCACTGGCAACCTTACCTGATGGAAGACCTGGGCAAAATCACCCATGTGGATATAAAGCTCAACCGGCAGGTAGTCCGCCAGGGGCGCTATCTTTCTCTACATGACGAAGTAAAAAAATTTCCTTTACAACAATGGGGCAAGAATGCCGTGCTGGCCACCAGTTCGCTGGTGATACTGTTATTACTACTGACCTACATTCCACTCAGTCTGCCAGCAAAGTTAACTAGAGCATGGTTGCAAGGCTCACAGAACATCGAAGTCACTGATGTCCAACGACTGGAAAAAACACCTCTATCAATTGGTAATATATTGAAAGTAAAGGGTAATGGAAGGTGCTACGCGCCTCTTGATCCCCGTAGCATCAAGACCCCGGATTTTGCACCTTTCGATTGTTCAGAGATCTATTGGAATAATACCGTCACACCAGTACAGCCTGAATCCGCGGTAGCTAATAAAGCCATCGCGCTGCTGGGCGCCATCAATCAACAACTGCATTCAAACGGTACCAAACCAAATATTGACCCAAGACTGATCAATGCAATCGATAAGTCCGGTATGATTCTTCTGGCGGATTTTTCGGATATCATCTTAAAAACGCAAGATTTGTGTGGAGCAGAAACCGTATGTACGCGGTTAAAAAAGGCCTTGGTTAATCTGGGTAATACAAAAAACTGGGGCAGTCTGGTGAAAAATGCCAAGTCAGGTAACCTGAAAGGGGTTAACGTCCTGTTGCGGCCAATCAGCGCCGATGCACTGGAAAACCTCACCAAGGCGGTTACCTTGGCCTTTATTACTCGTGAAACACGTCAGGCATCCCAATTGCTTAGCAAAATACCCGCAGGTGGCTTTTTAATTTCCAGCGATGAGGGGAAGTCGTTGGTTGACCATCCGCCCCCACCTCAAACGTTCAATGACCCTCCTATACTCGACCAATGGTACGGATTACAGCGCCTCAGCAATCTGTTATTGAATACACAGTTCCAAGCTCAGGGAGTGATCACCAATATCTTTATTGATGCCAATGGTACCCGTCATATTGAATTGCACAGTGAACCCGATAAAGTCACTCAGTGGCGATACCTGGCTACCAGCTTGCTGTTGCTGACACTGGTGATGATTTTTGGCTACAACTCATGGCGATGGTTACAACGCTGGTGTAAAAGTAAACACCGCTTGACGGATATCCAACGTTATTATGAAAGTTGCTTCAAACCAAAATGCATTGCTAGCTCAATAGATCCGGACAAGTAGCCTCCGCTCTACTATCTGATTATGCTACGCTACTGTCATATACCCATTATCGTTGGGCCATCCGTGACCTGCCTATGCGTGACCTACCTATGGAGTTGTGACATGGTGCCTGAATTTGACTGGTGCGATATTGAGACCGTGGTGCTGGATATGGACGGCACCTTGCTGGATTTGGAATTCGATAGCCATTTCTGGCTTACTCTGGTGCCGCAAGCGTTAAGTGCACAACGAGCCATATCCTTTGATGATGCACGTAAAATCATCCATAAAGAATATCTTGCCGTACAACACACCATGCAATGGTACTGCTTTGATTACTGGAGTGAACGGCTCAATCTCGATATCTACCAAATGACCCGTGCAGTGGGGAATCGTGCGCGTTTACGTGAAGATAGCGAACCCTTTTTACGTGCATTACGTGCTGCGGGGCATCGTACTATCCTGCTGACTAATGCCCATCCGCACAGCCTGTCAGTGAAGGTGGAACACACCGGTTTGGACCAACACCTTGATTTATTACTTTCCACCCATACATTTGGTTATCCAAAAGAAGATCAACGTTTGTGGCAGGCTGTGCAACAGCAAATCGGCTTTGATCCGCAACGTACACTGTTTGTGGATGATAGTGAAACCATTCTGGATGCCGCCCAAGCATTCGGTATCCGTTACTGTCTTGGTGTACAAAACCCGGATTCCAGTATGGCGAGTCAAACTTTCCAGCGTTACCCGTCGATGAGCGATTACCGCCAGTTGATCCCAGCGTTGGAACGGAGAGAACCATGAAAGCCAAAACTGTATCGGATGATGATGCCGTTCGCCTCGATAAATGGCTATGGGCAGCCCGTTTTTATAAAACCCGGGCACTGGCTCGTGAAATGGTCGATGGCGGAAAGGTGCACTATAACGGGCAACGTAGCAAGCCGAGCAAAGTTGTCGAAGTTAATGCCGAAATCAAGCTACGCCAAGGTAACGAAGAGCGTACCGTGATTGTCCTGGCAGTCAGCAGCCAGCGGCGGATGGCTAGCGAGGCGCAACTGATGTATCAAGAAACACCGGCCAGCATCACCAACCGCGAAAAAGTGGCATTGGCGCGTAAGATGAATGCGCTAACGATGCCACACCCGGACCGTCGTCCAGACAAGAAGGAACGACGTGATTTAATTAAATTTAAGTTTGGTGAACACGAATAACATCTTCACCATAATGAGAGAATACCATGTCAAATCATGACCAATTGCACCGTTATCTGTTCGAAGACTACGCAGTGCGCGGTGAGCTGGTTACTGTCAGCGAAACCTATCAACACATTTTAGCCAACCATGATTACCCAGCACCGGTACAAGCACTGCTCGGTGAATTACTGGTTGCTACCAGCCTGCTCACGGCCACACTGAAGTTCGAAGGGGATATTACGGTCCAGTTACAAGGTGACGGCCCGTTAAAGCTGGCAGTGATCAACGGCAACAACCGCCAGGAGATGCGTGGTGTCGCCCGTATTGAAGGGGATATTGCTGCGGAAAGTTCCCTGCAGCAGATGCTGGGTAACGGCATTATGGTGATCACTATAAGCCCTTCGGAGGGGGAACGTTATCAGGGCATCGTCGGCCTGGAAGGCGCAACCCTGGCTGAGTGCCTGGAAGGATATTTCCGCCAATCTGAGCAATTGCCAACCCGCCTGTTTATCCGCACCGGTGAAGCCGAGGGGAAACCAGCCGCCAGCGGCATGCTATTACAAGTCTTACCTGCGGAAGAAAGGAACCCGGATGAATTTGATCATCTGGTACAGCTCACCGCCACCATTAAAAGTGAAGAACTCTTCACTCTGCCGGCGAACGAGGTGCTGTATCGTCTATACCATCAGGAAGAGGTGACATTGTATGAACCACAGGACGTTATCTTCCGTTGTACCTGTTCACGCCAACGCTGTATCGATGCGTTGATGACCCTGCCAGAGGAAGAAGTCGCCACTATGTTACAACAGGATGGTAACATTGATATGCATTGCGACTACTGTGGTAGCCATTACGTGTTTGATGCGTTAGATATTGCCGGTTGCCATGCGGGTAGTACCGATAATCAGCCACAGTTACACTAAAATAGTCTCACTCCCTGGCGGGTGGTCGTGATACCCGCCAGGTCCCACCGTTTACATGATTGCTTTTTTCCGTGCTCTACATCTCATAATGTAACTATAAATTTTCATTATGTTAAATATTTGATACCTATCGCTGTTACTCTGGTCTGAATGCTTACAATTAGCCGCAGAAATTCTGTGATCAAGGAGCAGTGACATGCGAGTTAAAGAATTAACCCACCATGATCTTGCCGCTTATGGGATCCATAATGCTGGTGAAATCGTTCACAATCCGAGTTATGAATTGCTGTTTAAGGAAGAAACTGACCCATCACTTGAGGGGTTTGAGCGCGGTGTCGTCACCACACTGGGTGCCGTTGCCGTTGATACCGGCATCTTTACAGGTCGTTCGCCCAAAGATAAATACATCGTCCGTGACGATACCACCCGCAATACCGTCTGGTGGGCCGACCAAGGTAAAGGCAAAAACGATAATAAACCCCTCAGCCCTGAAGTCTGGGCAGATCTGAAAAAATTGGTCACAGAGCAACTCTCTGGCAAGCGTCTATTTGTGGTGGATACCTTTTGTGGTGCCAACGAGGACACCCGTCTGAAGGTGCGTTTTATCACCGAAGTCGCCTGGCAGGCACACTTCGTGAAAAACATGTTTATCCGCCCAAGCGAAGAAGAACTGCAAGATTTTGTTCCTGACTTTGTGGTGATGAATGGCGCCAAATGCACTAATCCAAACTGGCAGCAACAGGGAATGAATTCGGAAAACTTTGTCGCATTCAACCTGACTGAGCGTATGCAGTTGATCGGGGGTACCTGGTACGGCGGTGAAATGAAGAAAGGGATGTTCTCAATCATGAACTACCTGCTGCCACTAAAAGGCATCGCCTCCATGCACTGCTCCGCCAACGTGGGTGAGAAAGGCGATGTCGCCATCTTCTTCGGTCTGTCTGGTACCGGCAAAACCACCTTGTCCACCGATCCGAAACGTCAATTAATCGGCGACGATGAACATGGTTGGGACAATGATGGTGTGTTCAACTTCGAAGGTGGCTGTTACGCCAAAACCATCAAGCTGTCCGCCGAAGCTGAACCCGATATCTATCATGCCATCAAACGCGATGCGCTCTTGGAAAACGTCACCGTGCTGGCTGACGGTACCGTGGATTTCAACGATGGTTCGAAAACAGAAAACACCCGTGTTTCTTACCCTATCTATCACATCGATAACATTGTCAAACCGGTGTCAAAAGCGGGTCATGCGACAAAAGTGATATTTCTGACTGCGGATGCCTTCGGTGTACTCCCTCCAGTATCCCGTCTCACGGCTGACCAGACGCAGTATCACTTCCTGTCCGGTTTCACCGCTAAACTGGCCGGTACCGAACGTGGCGTCACCGAGCCTACCCCGACCTTCTCTGCTTGTTTCGGTGCGGCATTCCTCTCTTTGCACCCAACACAATACGCAGAAGTGTTAGTTAAACGTATGCAAGCGGCGGGTGCTCAGGCCTATCTGGTCAATACTGGCTGGAATGGTTCCGGTAAACGTATCTCTATCAAGGATACCCGCGGTATTATTGATGCCATCCTCAATGGTGAGATCGATAAAGCTGAAACCATCACGCTGCCAATTTTCGATTTGGCGATGCCAATAAGCTTACCGGGTGTTGATCCGGCTATTCTCGACCCTCGTGCGACCTATGCCAGCATAGAGCAATGGGAAGAGAAAGCGCACGATCTAGCCAACCGCTTTATGACCAACTTCGATAAATACACGGATACACCTGCTGGGGCGGCACTGGTCAGTGCTGGTCCGAAACTGTAATCCCCACTGGCAGGGCAATGGTTGCCCTGCCACTTTAATCAACTTGAGGATGTTTTTGCCGAGAATACAGCAGAACGCTGTGTTTAGACGTTCTCTCTCACTGATGAAAGCCCTTGGGTGGCTTCTTTTTTGTCTATCAGCAAGGGAATATATGCACGGATACGCAAGCCTCCACGCTCACTGGCGCCGATCTCCAACTCACCCGCATGGGCATCAATAATCCGCTGAACGATCGCCAACCCCAACCCTGTGCCACTGGTGCTGCGCGCACTATCGCCACGCACAAAAGGCTGTAACAAATGCGGCAACTCTTCTGGCTTAATGCCTGGGCCGTCATCCTCAACCTGGAACCAACCACGTTGTAACTCTCGCCCACTACTGACTCTGATCCAGCCGTTACCATAACGCGTGGCGTTGACCACCATATTGACTACCGCTCGTTTAATCGATAACGGATGCACATTTACCCTCAGTTCATCCGGCAAGATATCCGTTTCAATGATCCGCTCATAGCCACTTTCTACCGCGACAACTTCGCCCAGAATGCAATTCAAGTCACAAACTTCTGTCTGCATTTCCTGACCGGTACGCAAGTAATCAATAAACTGTTCGATAATCGCATTACACTCTTCGATATCTTTATTGATCGACTCCGCCAGATAACCATCTTCGACACTCATCATTTCCGTTGCCAGGCGGATACGCGTCAATGGGGTACGCAGATCATGGCTCACCCCCGCCATCAACAAGGTACGATCATCGGCGAGTTGCTTCACTCCAGAAGCCATCTGATTGAACGCTCGCGTCACTGAACGAACTTCAGAGGCACCATATTCACGCAACGGTGGGGGAATAATACCTTTCCCCACCTGTAAAGCCGCGTGTTCAAGTTCCACCAGAGGGCGGTTCTGAATACGGATAAATAACCATGCCCCGCCTATCGCCAATAACATGATAGCCAAGGTGTAGCGGAATAAGGGTGAGAAATCCCCTTGATGGATTTCAGTTAACGGAACACGCACCCAAATATCCGGTTGCAACCAGGTTTTCAGCCAAACTACCGGTGAATTTTTGTTGACCTCGACACGCACATCCGTCGGCCCACCCAACTGTTGTGCCATCTGCTGACTCAGGAATTGGTAATGTTGCGCCCAACGCAACCCACTCTCCTGTGCCGCCGCATCGGTATACAGCGAAATACCCAACTCGCGATAGATTTCGCGCCGGAAAGCCGGTGGCACTTCCAGTAATGTGCCATCCTCCAGTTGCAGACGGTCAGTCATCAGCATACGGACTTCATAAGCCAACACTTTATTAAACTGCTGCAGACTGGGCAGGATCGCGAAATTAAGCACCACCAGATAGGTCGTCACCAAGCTGACAAACAGCAAGGTGACGATCAATAACAACGTGCGGGCAAACGAACTGCGTGGAGAAAAAGGCAATCGCCTCATGGCTTACTGCCATCCGGCACAAAAACGTAGCCAAGCCCCCACACGGTCTGGATATAGCGTGGATGTGCCGGGTCTAGTTCTACCATACGGCGCAGGCGCGAAATCTGCACATCAATCGAACGCTCCATCGCACTGTATTCGCGACCTCGGGCAAGGTTCATCAATTTATCACGTGACAGCGGTTCACGAGGGTGGATCACCAACGCCTTGAGTACCGCAAATTCACCGCTGGTCAATGGCATAGGCTGATCCTCACGAAACATTTCGCGCGTACCAAGATTCAGTTTGAATTTACCGAAGGCAATCACCGCTTCTTCCTGAGACGGCGCCCCAGGTAATTCATTGCCCTTACGACGCAACACCGCACGGATACGCGCCAGCAATTCACGCGGATTGAAGGGTTTCGGGATATAGTCATCTGCGCCAATTTCCAGACCGACAATACGATCAACCTCTTCACCTTTAGCGGTCACCATAATGATCGGCATCGGGTTGCTCTGGCTCCGCAGGCGACGGCAAATAGACAAGCCATCTTCCCCAGGAAGCATCAGGTCCAGAACCATCAGATGAAAAGACTCACGCGTCATCAAACGATCCATTTGTTCCGCATTGGCTACGCTACGAACCTGAAAACCCTGCTCAGTTAAATAACGCTCTAATAGCGAACGCAAGCGCATGTCATCATCGACCACCAGAATTTTATGGTTCTCTTGCATTGTCTCACTCCCAAAGGCTGAATTGCCGGATTATAGGCTGTGCTCCGCACTTATACATCGATATGACGCCAATATACTGACAACTATACGCTGTTGAAGTTGCACGATGTCTCTTTTGGCAACAATCCCATATTGTTAAAAAAAACCATCATTACTGATAGCAATTACTGAGATCTATTCTAGCCGAAATTGTTACAAAGCTTATCCTTTCGTTGGTAAATGCATCAATTCGCTCCATTCTTGATGCCTGCATGGTAACCGATAGGGTTGACCAAACACCGTTTTCTGATTTAACACCGCCGACTGGAGAAATACTATACCCCCATTATTGATCCCAATTTATTCAGGTAACTACCATCGTCTCACCGCTTGAAGAAACTGGGGTATCACATGATTACTACTTTATGCGAGAATTCTAGTCATTAATGCCGATTAGCCGGTGCCTGGATGGACGTTTTGATGAAAACATTGCTGATCACCCGCGAGGGTTACAACAAGTTAAAGCAGGAACTGGATTATCTTTGGCGCGAAGAACGCCCGGAAGTCACCAAAAAAGTCACCTGGGCGGCCAGTTTGGGTGACCGAAGTGAAAATGCTGATTATCAGTACAATAAAAAACGGTTACGAGAAATCGATCGCCGGGTACGTTATCTCACCAAATGCCTTGAACAACTGAAAATTGTCGATTACTCGCCACAGCAGGAAGGCAAGGTGTTTTTTGGCGCTTGGGTCGAGATTGAAAATGATGATGGCGATATTAAACGCTTCCGCATCGTGGGTTATGACGAAATTTTTGGTCGCAAAGATTACATCTCTATCGACTCACCCATGGCGCGCGCATTACTGAAAAAAGAGGTGGGGGATACCGCCACGGTACAAACACCGTTGGGGGCTGCCTATTGGTCAATCAACGAGATCGAATATATCAGGCAGAGCGATTCATTCAGCTCTTAACCTGTGCCCCGGACTCAGAGAGAAGGGGCGATGATGCTGCTGACCCCAGCCAGACCAAAATCATCCCCTCCTATACTGAGACTGGCATTTTGCCCCAGCAATACGTATAACTGTCCCCCTATCGATTTTCGTTCCTAACAGATAACTGACTTATGACTGACCCACTAAGCCGAATTATTGCAACCGAACTGCAGGCCCGACCGGAGCAAGTTGACTCCGCTATTCGCCTGCTGGATGAAGGTAATACCGTGCCGTTTATCGCACGCTACCGTAAGGAAGTCACTGGTGGGCTGGATGACACCCAACTACGACAATTGGAAACTCGCCTGAGTTATTTGCGTGAACTGGAAGATCGCCGCCAAACCATTCTCAAATCCATTGATGAACAAGGCAAACTGACCGAGCCATTAGCCACGGCAATTAACGCCACGCAGAGTAAAACCGAGCTGGAAGATCTGTACCTGCCTTATAAGCCTAAACGGCGCACGCGCGGGCAAATAGCCATCGAAGCTGGGCTGGAACCGCTGGCTGACTCTCTTTGGCAGGATCCACAACAACAGCCAGAACAACTGGCGGAACAGTTTGTTGATGCAGAAAAAGGGATTAGTGATGTCAAAGCGGCACTGGATGGTGCGCGCTACATCCTGATGGAACGCTTTGCTGAAGATGCCACACTGTTGGCTAAAGTCCGTGATTACCTGTGGAAAAATGCCCATCTGGTATCCAAAGTGGTGGAAGGCAAAGAAGAAGCGGGCGCTAAATTCCGCGACTACTTTGACCATCATGAACCTATTGCTCAGGTTCCCTCACACCGTGCTTTAGCGATGTTCCGTGGCCGTAATGAAGGCATACTGCAACTGACGTTAAATGCCGATCCGCAGTTTGAAGAAACACCACGTGAAAGCCAGGGGGAGCTGATTGTCATCAATCACCTCAATCTGCGGCTGAACAACGCCCCCGCAGATGCCTGGCGCAAATCCGTGGTTAACTGGACATGGCGTATCAAGGTGTTACTGCATCTGGAAACTGAATTGATGAGTACCCTGCGTGAGCGTGCTGAAGATGAAGCGATCAACGTCTTCGCCCGCAACATGCACGACCTGCTGATGGCAGCACCTGCTGGTATGCGCGCCACCATGGGCCTGGATCCGGGCCTACGTACGGGCGTCAAAGTGGCGGTTGTCGATGCTACCGGCAAGCTGGTTGCTACCGATACCGTTTATCCACATACCGGGCAGACAGCAAAAGCGGCAGAGATCGTGGCTCGACTGTGCATCAAACACCAAGTTGAGCTGGTTGCCATCGGTAATGGCACCGCATCACGGGAAACCGAGCGCTTCTATACGCAATTGCAACAGCAATTCCCGGCAGTGAATGCACAAAAAGTGATTGTCAGTGAGGCTGGTGCTTCCGTTTATTCTGCTTCTGAGTTGGCTGCGCTGGAGTTTCCAAACCTCGATGTATCGCTACGGGGAGCTGTTTCCATCGCCCGTCGCTTGCAAGATCCGCTGGCGGAGCTGGTAAAAATCGATCCTAAATCGATCGGTGTTGGTCAATACCAGCACGATGTCAGCCAGAGCCAGTTGGCAAAAAAGTTGGACTCGGTGGTAGAAGATTGTGTGAACGCGGTGGGTGTTGACCTCAATACCGCTTCGGTACCGTTATTGACGCGTGTAGCCGGTCTCACTCGCATGATGGCGCAAAACATCGTCACTTGGCGTGATGAGAATGGTCGCTTCAGCAACCGCGAGCAGTTGCTGAAAGTCAGTCGTTTAGGGCCAAAGGCCTTTGAACAATGCGCTGGCTTTTTACGCATCAACCACGGGGATAACCCGTTGGACTCCTCAACGGTTCACCCAGAAAGTTATCCGGTGGTAGAGCGTATTCTTGCCGCAACTCAGCAAGCATTGCAGGATTTGATGGGTAACCCCAATGCAATTCGCACTCTCAAAGCCAGTGACTTTACCGATGAAAAATTCGGTGTTCCCACCGTCACCGATATCCTCAAAGAGTTAGAGAAACCCGGGCGTGACCCTCGCCCAGAGTTTAAAACTGCACTCTTTGCTGAAGGTGTGGAAACGCTCAATGATCTGCAGGTTGGCATGATCCTGGAAGGCTCAGTAACCAACGTCACTAACTTTGGTGCCTTTGTTGATATTGGTGTTCATCAGGATGGCTTGGTCCATATCTCATCGTTAGCGGATAAGTTCGTTGAGGATCCGCATACTGTGGTGAAAGCCGGTGACATCGTTAAAGTGAAGGTCATGGAAGTCGATTTGCAGCGTAAACGTATCGCGTTGAGCATGCGCCTTGATGAACAACCCGGTGAAGGTTCAGCTCGCCGTGGCGGCGGTAACAATAGCCCTGCCACGCGTAACCCCCCTGCCCGAGCCGCAGACAACAAAGCCAAGCCACGTAACAGCTCACCAGCCGGCAACAGCGCCATGGGCGATGCACTGGCCGCAGCTTTTGGCAAAAAAAGTTAAACCGATGCCATAGCCCGTTGCCGCCAACTCCGCGGCAACGGGCCTAACGACAGCCGTCATCTGATTAACGATGAGTGCTGTCACACCCCGTCATTATTGTCGAATACTTCCCATATTGAATTTGATAATCATTCTCATTAGTATTAGTCTGTTCTTTACTCAATGGTCGGAGTAGAATGCCCTAACCAACTTACCTTCACTTTATCAATGCAGGTAGCCTGGGTAACAAAGGGTTCTGAACACAGTGTTCCAGCAGAAAAGAGCGATCATTAAGAAGGTAATATGAATCTTCTTCCTAAACAGACATATAAAATTACCGGTTTCTCCAGCGAAATCAGCCCTGCCTATCGCCAGAAACTCCTGTCACTGGGAATGTTGCCCGGCTCGCTATTTAACGTCGTGCGGGTGGCACCACTGGGTGATCCCATTGAAATAAAAACTCACCGCGTCAGCCTGGTGCTGCGGAAAAAAGATTTAGACCTGATTCTGCTTGAGAATCAACCGTAGCAGGTTATCCGCCTGCCGCCGTTTTTGCCGTCTTAACTGACTGACGGGTATCACGTTGTATGATGAAGAAAATAACTATTGGCTTAATCGGTAATCCGAATTCAGGGAAAACCACGCTGTTCAACCAACTCACCGGCGCGCGTCAGCATGTCGGTAACTGGGCTGGCGTCACGGTTGAACGCAAAGAAGGTCAGTTCACCACTCCACAATCACAAGTGACGCTGGTTGACCTCCCCGGAACCTACTCGCTCACCACCATCTCAGCGCAAACCTCTCTGGATGAGCAGATTGCCTGCCACTATATCCTGGGCGGTGAAGCAGATTTGCTGATTAACGTGGTTGATGCCTCCAATCTGGAACGTAACCTCTACCTGACACTCCAACTGCTGGAACTGGGTATTCCTTGTATCGTCGCCTTGAACATGCAGGACATCGCCAAAAGTCAGAATATCGAAATCGACATCGACGCCCTTTCTGATCGCCTCGGCTGCCCGGTGGTCTCGCTGGTTTCCACCAAAGCCAATGGTATCGACAGCTTAAAGTGGACCATTGACCGTCATCAGTTTAACCAACTCAAACCACTGGTAAATTACCCGCCGCAGCTACAAGAAGAAATCGCCAAACTCACCGCTGCCATGCCACAGAATTTGCCAACGGAACAGCGCCGCTGGCTGGCACTGCAAATGCTAGAAGGTGACATCTACAGTGTTCAGTTGGCAGGTGATGCGGTGAACATGCTGCCGCAGGTCAAACTGACGTTACAACAACACCTTGATGACCCAGCGCTGGTGATTGCTGATGCCCGTTACCAATCCATCGCTACCATTTGCAATGCCGTCAGCAACGCTCAGCAAGCTCAGCCCAACCGCCTGACCGCCGCCTTGGATCGCGTGATCCTCAACCGCTGGCTAGGTGTGCCGATCTTCCTGCTGGTGATGTACCTGATGTTCCTGTTAGCGATTAATATCGGTGGCGCACTACAGCCGATTTTCGATCTCGGCTCAGCAGCGATCTTTATCCAGGGTATCCAATGGGTCGGCTACACGTTGCACTTCCCGGAATGGCTCACTATCTTCCTGGCACAAGGTGTGGGGGGCGGTATCAATACGGTTCTGCCACTGGTGCCACAAATCGGCATGATGTATCTGTTCCTGTCATTTCTGGAAGACTCCGGTTATATGGCGCGCGCGGCGTTTGTGATGGATCGCCTGATGCAATTACTTGGGCTCCCTGGCAAATCTTTCGTCCCACTGATTGTCGGCTTTGGTTGTAACGTGCCGTCGATCATGGGTACTCGCACGCTGGATGCCCAACGTGAACGGTTGATCACCATCATGATGGCACCGTTTATGTCATGTGGTGCACGCTTGGCAATCTTCGCCGTATTCGCTGCCGCCTTCTTCGGCCAACATGGTGCGAGTGTGGTGTTCTCACTCTATATGCTGGGAATTGCGGTTGCTATCCTCACCGGCTTGGTATTGAAATACACCATCATGCGCGGTGAAGCCTCACCCTTTGTGATGGAATTACCGGTCTATCATGTGCCACATTTAAAAAGCCTGCTGCTGCAAACCTGGCAACGCCTGAAAGGGTTTGTTCTACGCGCAGGAAAAGTGATCGTGATAGCCAGTATCCTGATTGGCGGCCTGAACAGCTTCTCATTCAATGGTAAACCGGTAGACAACATCAATGATTCCGCCCTGGCGTCCGTATCCAAAGTGCTCACGCCGCTGTTGCAGCCCATCGGGATTCACCCTGATAACTGGCAGGCTACCGTTGGCCTGGTTACCGGTGCAATGGCGAAAGAAGTGGTGGTTGGCACACTTAACACCTTGTATACCGCCGAACAGATCACTCAACAACCGTTTGATGCCGCCAGCTTTAACCTACTTGATGAACTGGGGGCCGCGGCCAAAGAAACTTGGCAGAGTATCAAGCAAACCTTCAGCCTCAGTGTACTCGCCAACCCCATCGAGGCCAGCAAAGGCGATGGGGAAATGGACAGCGGCTCAATGGGGGTGATGAGCAGCAAATTTGGTTCTGCAATCTCAGCCTACAGCTACCTGATCTTCGTGTTGCTGTATGTCCCTTGTGTTTCAGTGATGGGGGCCATTGCCCGTGAGTCTAGCCGTGGCTGGATGACCTTCTCCATTCTCTGGGGACTCAATGTGGCCTACTCACTGTCCACCCTGTTCTATCAAGTGGCAACCTTCAGCCAACATCCACAATACAGTATGGTGTCAATCCTGTTGGTGCTCCTGTTCAATGCACTGGTTCTGCTCGGTTTACGTAAAGCACGCAACCGCATCACCATTCGGCTACGCAGTGCAACCCCCGTGACATGCCACCAGCATCCACAAGGTGATTGTCATTAATGGCCAGCTTGCTACAAATTCGTGATGCGCTGGCCCTGCTGGGCAGTGCCCAGGCACAGCAACTGAGCCGCCAACTGGCGACACCGTTGCCACTGGTAGAGGCGATTCTGGAACGCTTGACTGCGATGGGCAAGGTGGAACGTATTGAACAAAGCAGTCAATCCTGCCTGAGCGGTAGTTGCCGAAACTGCCCCCAAGGCCAAGGTTGTAGCCTGGTGGTTTATCGTTTGAAATGAACATCGGGGGCATCTCATTGATACCCCAGTTCATTCAAGCGGCAGCAAATTGATAAATAATGCGGGCAAACTCCTCGGGGTGAGAAATAAAAGGGGCATGGGCCGCTTTGGGGATCACCACCGACGCCGAGTTTGGCCACAGTTCATCAAGCTGATGGGCCACTTTACGTGGGACCAGCCCGTCCAGAGCACCGTAAACGCGCAGTATGGGTAACGTTAAACTTATCAATTGCTGCCGCTGGTCTACAGTACGCAACATCTCCAATCCATTATCCAGGACTTCAACGCTCGGTATCGGTTGATTAAGCACCACCGTTTTCAACTGACGGGCATCCTGACGGGCACTCTCGGTACCCAAAGTCTGTAACGCCAGAAAACGCTCTACGGTCCGCTTGAAATCCTCGTTCAGCTGTTGCTGAAAGCGACTCAACACCTCGGGGAGGATCCCCGGCCACGGTGTTTGTGCGGTAAAACTTTGTGCGGTAAAACTTTGTGCGGTAAAACAAGGGGAAGAGGCGACGGTAATCAGCCCCATCACGCGTTCTGGCTGCATCCAGGCAACTTGCCCAGCCACCAGCCCACCGAGTGACCAGCCTAACCAGTAAGCCTGTGCGGGGGCTCGGGCCAATAAAATCTCGGCCATTTGTGGTAATGAAAGTGCCCCATACCCCTGGCTGCGACCATAACCGGGCAGGTCCACCAGATGCAGACGAAAATGCGGCGCTAATCGCGCTAGCGAGCAACCCCACACTTCCGCATTCAGTCCCCACCCGTGCAACAGCACAAGATCGCGATCGCCTTCACCTAATGTTTGCCAATACAACGCTGTCATCAATTATTGTCCTTACTACGCTTCGCCTTGCCACTTGCATGACGATGGATCTAACACAAGGGGGGACTATGCTACCAATCCACAGCCGCTGTTGGCTATGCCGACAACCATTACAGCTTAAGCAACAGGGTATATGCAGTTACTGCCTACGCTTATTACCCAGTAACCCCTGTTGTTGCCCCTGCTGCGGTCTGCCCAGTGGCGACCCACATCAGCCCTGTGGCCGTTGCCTACTGAAACCGCCTCCTTGGCAGTCTCTGGTTTTTGTGACTGATTACCGTCCTCCGCTCAGCTCGCTGATTAAGCGTTTCAAGTTCCAGCGCACACCCGCACTGGCGGCCACCTTGGCGCGTTTACTCCTGCTGCACTGGCTAAAGGCACGCCGCGAACACTCTCTGAACAAACCGGAGATCATTTTATCCGTCCCGTTGCAGAATAAGCGTTGCTGGCGGCGCGGTTACAACCAAAGTGACCTGCTGGCGCGGCCATTGGCGCACTGGCTAGGGTGTGAGTATCATCCTGCGGCCTTACGCCGAGTGAGAGCCACCTCACCACAACAGCAATTGATAGCACGCTTACGACGGCGTAATCTACGTGGAGCTTTTCGCTGCGATGAAAATCTGGCTGGGCGGCATGTGGCTTTGCTGGATGATGTCGTCACCACTGGTAGCACCGTGGCAGAAATCGCTACACTACTACAGAAACAAGGTGTGGCATCATTACAGATATGGTGTATTTGCCGCACATTGTAGTACCACAGCAATAGGCGTATTATACCCTACTATAGAAGTCAACTATTGAGCTAACACTATGATTCGTATAACCGATGCTGCACAGGAACACTTTGCCAAATTGCTGGCGAATCAAGAAGAAGGCACCCAAATCCGCGTATTTGTGATCAACCCAGGTACGCCAACGGCTGAATGTGGCGTTTCCTATTGTCCACCCGATGCGGTGGAAGCCACGGATACTGAACTCAAGTTCGACAAACTCTCTGCTTATGTTGACGAACTCAGTGCGCCCTATTTGGAAGAGGCTGAAATCGACTTCGTGACCGACCAACTCGGTTCACAACTGACGCTGAAAGCACCTAACGCCAAAATGCGTAAGGTGACTGATGACGCGCCCCTGATGGAACGCGTAGAGTATGTGCTGCAATCGCAGATCAACCCACAATTGGCGGGTCATGGCGGCCATGTGACGTTGATGGAAATTACTGACGACGGGCTGGCCATCCTGCAGTTTGGTGGGGGTTGCAATGGTTGTTCAATGGTTGATGTCACCTTGAAGGAAGGGATCGAGAAAGAGCTGCTACAGAGCTTCCCTGAACTCAAAGGTGTACGGGACCTGACCGAACATCAACGTGGTGAGCATTCATATTATTGATATTTAAGTCATCCCCCACTCATTTGACTGGGGGATGACTGATCAACCTGACAACGTTAAGCGACCGATACTTTCCTGCGTCGTTTATCTAAATCTTTCAATAAACGATTCACCTGCGGATCGGCAAACATCTCTTCCAGTGTATGGCTCAGTTTGCGCCGCCAGTTAGGATATTGATCACTGGTACCTGGAATATTCACCGGTTCCGCCATGTTCAACCAATCTTCCGGCTGTAGACCAAGCAACGCACTGGCACTGTCAGCCACATAACGCTGCAGACCACGGTTAAGTGTCGGGTTCATTGCCAGCAAGAGTGCCTTCTTGCTCACCTTTTGTGGCACACAACCGTAACGGTGCAGCCCATCCAGCAAGCCTTGCTTGGCGCGCTCTCGGTCAGCAAACAGTGTTTTAAGCACTTCGGCATCCGGGTAGAGCCCCAGTTTATTACCCAGCGTCAAATCACCACTTTGCCAATAACCACGCATTGTCGGCAGATCATGGGTGGTAATCGTCGCCATCGCCTGTACCGGGTAAGACTGCGGCGCACGGAACTGCTCTTCCTCATCATGCTCAAAATAGAGCACTTTGTAAGAGTAAATGCCGCTCTCACGCAATTTAGCGACAATCTCCACCGGTACCGTGCCAAGATCTTCACCAATCACCATACAGTGATGACGCTGGCTCTCTAACGCCAATAACGCCAGCAGATCGTCAACCGGATATTTTACATAGGCCCCCTGATCCGCCGTCTCACCGTAGGGGATCCACCATAAGCGCAACAACGCCATGACATGATCGATACGCAGAGCACCACAACTGGTCATGTTGGCACGGAGTAAGTCAATAAAAGGCTGATAGCCACGCGCCACCATGACGTGGGGATCCATCGGTGGTAACCCCCAATTCTGCCCCAGTGGACCAAGAATATCAGGCGGTGCCCCTACCGAAGCCTTCAGGCAATACAGATCCTGCTCACACCAGGTTTCAGATCCCCCTTCTGCCACCCCCACAGCCAGATCCCGATACAAGCCAATCGGCATTTCCCGTTGCTGGCTTTGACGGAAGCAGTCGCTAAACTGGCTGGCTGCCAGCCATTGCAACCACAGGTAGAACCTGACTTCATCCTCATGCTGTTGGCAGAATGCCAACACTGCCGGGCTGTTGCCTTGGCGATAGGCTTCAGGCCAGACCGGCCAGCCCCACATACTGCTGTCTTGCGCCAGAAGATGGGCATGCAGTGCATCAAAAGCCGCCTGCTGATAGAGGCTGCTGCCACCTTGCTCAACAAAATGGGCAAATGCCTGCTTCAGCGCATCCTCTTCCTGACGAGCCTGAAACAGTGGAAAAGCCAGCTTTAGCGCAGTCAGTTTCAATTGCATCACCGCGCTATAATCTACCCAGTCACTATTGCGCGCTTGCTCCAGTAACTGCTGTGTGGTGGCCTGATGCCACCACTGTTGGGCCCCTTCACTGCGTTTAAAGTCCTCTACTGCATTGACATCGATATACGCCACATTCAACCAGCGTCGGGAAGAAGGACTATAAGGGCTGGCACTTTCCGGGCTGGCTGGATAAAGAGCATGAATCGGGTTAAGCCCAACAAAGGCACCACCACGCTGCCCAACCTCATCGATCATCACGCGCAAATCGCCAAAATCACCGATGCCCCAATTACGTGCGGAACGCAACGTATAAAGTTGGACACAAGCCCCCCACAGCTTCTTGCCACTTAACAACACATCCGGTTCATAACAACGTTTCGGCGCGATAATCAGCCGGCAGGCCCATTGTTGTTCCCCCTGACTCAAGATGAGTTGATGATAGCCTAGTGGTAATTTGCCAGGCAGCGTCAAGGTTTTCCCCGCACTGGCGCGACCTTGTTGCTGGTGGCCATCTTCACAGTGCAACGTCCAGAGATATTCACCCTTGCCCGCTAGTGGCAAGGCCAACGGACTACCATGGTAAAAAATTTTAACATTCGGTAGTGGAGCCCCCTCGGGCTGCGATGGGTTGCCACGCATCGCAGCCAGCAACTTACGCTTGGTTTCCGGCGAAGTCGCCTGGCGTTTACCATGGGCATTCATGTAGTTGGCAGCAATTCCGGCCTGGGTGGCCGCCTGATCAATACCTTTACTCATTCGCTCTCCTTAACGCTTGGCCTGCCAAATGCGCTGCTGGTAGTCGCGAATCGAACGGTCAGAACTGAACATACCTACACGGGCTGTGTTAAGGATAGTACGTCGTATCCATTCACCGCTGTCACGATACAATTGATCCACCTGCTGTTGCGCCGTGCAGTAGCTAGCAAAATCGGCCAATACCAGATAAGGATCTCCCCCCGCCAACAAGCTGTGTAACATCATGTCAAAGGCGTGCTTATCACCATGGCTGAATGCGCCACTCGCCAACTCATCAAGCAGCGTTTTCAGGTGTTTATCTTTCTTATAATAACTACGCGGATCATAGCCTTTAGCCAGCAGGGCCTTCACCTGTTCCACCGTGTTACCAAAAATAAAGATATTATCCTCACCCACCTGCTGTGCGATCTCGACATTGGCACCATCCAGCGTACCGACGGTCAGGGCACCATTGAGTGCCAATTTCATATTACCGGTGCCTGAAGCCTCTTTACCCGCCGTAGAAATCTGTTCAGAAACGTCAGCGGCAGGGATCATCAATTCAGCGACAGAAACGCGATAGTCAGGAATAAAGACCACCTTCAGGCGTTCCTTGACGAGCGGATCGTTATTGATTTTTTCCGCTACCTGATTGATGGCGTAAATAATATTTTTCGCCAGGTCGTAACCCGGTGCCGCTTTGGCACCAAACAAAAACACCCGAGGCACGATATCCAATTGCGGGTTATCACGCAGTTGGCGATACAGCGAAAGGATATGTAGCAGGTTAAGATGTTGCCGCTTGTACTCGTGCAGGCGTTTGATCTGCACATCAAAGATGGCGTCCGGGTTGAGTGTCAGCCCCATCACCTGGTGAACATAGTTGGCCAACGCCACCTTGTTATCGCGCTTAATCTGCTGGTATTTGTCACAGAATGCGCCATCTTCGGCATATTTTTCCAACCCACGCAAAGCATCAAGGTCATTAGCCCACTCCACTTTCAAGGTGCTGTCGATAAGCTGTGACAACTGTGGGTTACACTGCTTGAGCCAGCGCCGTGGGGTGATGCCGTTAGTGACATTGTGGAACTTATTTGGCCATAGTTGGTGATATTCCGGGAACAGGTCTTTCACCACCAGGTCCGAGTGCAACTGTGCCACACCGTTAACCGCAAAGCCGCTGACAACACAGAGGTTAGCCATGCGTACCTGTTTGTTATGAACCACCGCCAGTTTGCCCCAAACCGTCTCATCACCCGGCCACTGCTTTTCCACCACCCGCTTAAAGTTGGCGTTGATCTGCATAATAATCGAGAAATGGCGCGGCAGCAGGCTGCGCACCAGTTTGGTGTCCCAACACTCCAGCGCCTCTGGCATCAATGTGTGGTTAGTATAAGCAAAGGTCTGGCTGGTAATCGCCCAAGCGGCATCCCAATCCAATTGGTGCTCATCGAGCAGAATTCGTAGCAGCTCAGGAATGGCGATGGTCGGATGGGTATCATTAAGCTGGATCACTTCGTACTTGGGTAAATCTTCGATCTTACGCCCAGCCTGATGGTGTTTACGCAGAATGTCAGCCACTGAGCAAGCGCATTGGAAATACTGCTGCATCAAGCGTAGGCGCTTACCCGCCTGGTGGTTATCATTCGGATAGAGCACTTGGGTCAGCTTGGCCGCTTCAACACCCTGTTTTTCCGCCTGCAGGAATTTACCCTCATTGAACGCTGCCAAATCAAACGGATGGGCATGGCTTGCCTGCCACAAACGTAGCGGCTGGGTGACGCCATTGCGGTAGCCGATCACCGGCAAATCCCAAGCCTCACCGCGCAGAGTGAATGCCGGATGCCATAACTCACGGCCATCGGCCAACTTCTCCAGCTTGCCACCGATACCCACATCCACTGACAACGCCGCATTATGGCGGAACCAGGGGTAACTCTCGCGCTGCCAATTATCCGGTGCCTCTTGTTGCCGCCCCTCTTTGAAGGATTGACGGAACAAACCATATTGGTAGTTCAAACCATAACCCGTAGCCGGTTGCTCAACGGTGGCCATTGAGTCGAGGAAACAGGCTGCTAAACGCCCCAAGCCACCATTCCCCAATGCCGGGTCAGTTTCCTGTTCCAATAGGTCCGCCAATTTCACATTCTGCTCTGCCAGTACGGTTTCTACAGTGTCATACCAACCAAGATTGATCAGATTATTGGCGGTCAGGCGGCCAATCAGAAATTCCATTGAGATGTAGTTCACATGGCGCAACGAAAGGCTGTTTTTACTCGGTGCTGGCTGTGCGCCCAATTGTTCGGCAAGAGCTGCACTCACAGCTTCCCACCATTGATGCTGAGTCATCTGCTGTGCGGAGATGAGGCCAAAACGCTGCCACTGACGAGTCAGCGCAGCCTGAAAAACACCCTTATTGAGCATAAGTTGTGGCATAAGAAAAACTCTCTATCGGATAAATGAGCCAATTTTTTCACTATCGTGCCGGGGAGAAGAGATAACAGCATCATCCCGCTTGAGGATTAGCTGGGGAGGAGGATTGGGGCGTAGCTGGAATTGTGATCTTGGACACTGTTTAACCCCCTTCTAGCGAAGCCATTAACTCATAAGAGTCATCAATGCACAGCAAAATAGCGGGCTGGTCTACGACATTAACCTATCCTTATTACCCTGTAATAGACAAGGGCATTACTACCTGTCTATACAACAAACTGCGATGGTGTCTACCTAAAAAATGTGATCAATAGCAATTAAACTCTAAGCCAAAACTTATCCTTGTTGCATTACGTTTGCTGATGTTCGAATTTAATAAGCTCTATTAATTACGAACCACAAAATAATTAGTGCAACTTCAGTAGTAAAACAGGATCATGTTACAAGGAGATGCTGTTAGCGACTCCTTCAGCGGCAGGGACCATACTTTACATCTGGAATATTATGCTGATTCCATCAAAACTGAGCCGCCCGGTACGGCTACAAAATACCGTGGTACGTGAACGTCTACTGGCGAAGTTAGCCGGTGCAGTGAACTATCGCCTGACGTTGGTCAATTGCCCCGCAGGATATGGTAAGACCACCTTAGTGGCACAGTGGGCCGCCGATAAATCTGATTTGGGTTGGTATTCTCTGGACGAGAGTGACAACCAGCCAGAGCGCTTTGCCAGTTATCTGATCGCCGCGCTACAGCAAGCGACTAACGGCCACTGCGTGAAAAGTGAAGCATTAAGCCAAAAACACCAGTACGCCAGTCTCTCCACACTCTTTTCACAACTGTTTATTGAGCTTTCTGATTGGCATCAACCTTTGTACCTGGTGATTGATGATTACCATCTGATCACCAATGACCTGATCCACGAAGCGATGCGTTTCTTCCTGCGCTACCAGCCAGAGAATCTGACGCTATTTTTGCTCACGCGCACCTTACCGCCAATTGGCATCGCCAACCTGCGCGTACGCGACCAATTATTAGAATTAAATACACAACAACTGGCGTTTACCCATCCGGAGGCCAAACAGTTCTTTGACTGCCGTCTGAGCTCACCTCTAGAACAAGATGACAGTAGCAGCCTGTGCGATGAAGTTGCTGGCTGGGCAACCGCACTACAGCTGATCGCCCTCTCGGCTCGCCAATCTCCCTCATCGGCTCAACAATCCGCCAAACGTCTGGCCCGGCTCAACGCTAGCCACCTTTCCGATTATCTGGCTGATGAAGTCCTGGATCGCGTTGATCCCCATTCCCGGGCATTTCTGTTGCGTTGTTCCGTATTGCGCTCAATGAACGACTCACTGATCGTTCGCCTGACGGGGGAAGATAATGGCCAACAGCGGCTGGAAGAGCTGGAGCGGCAAGGGTTATTTATCCATCGCATGGACGATACCGGTGAATGGTTCTGCTTCCACCCACTTTTCGCCTCATTCTTGCGTCAGCGCTGCCAGTGGGAATTGGCGCTGGAGTTACCAGACTTGCATCATGCCGCCGCCGAAGGCTGGCTGGCACTGGGTTACCCGGCAGAGGCCATTCACCATGCGTTGGCAGCCAGCGATGTCAGCATGTTACGCGACATCCTGTTGCAACATGCCTGGTCGCTGTTCCACCACAGTGAGCTGGCACTGTTAGAGGAGTGCTTGAACGCATTACCTTATGAACAACTGGTGCAGATACCCAAACTGGCGCTATTGCAAGCCTGGTTGGCACAAAGCCAACACCGTTACAACGAAGTCAACACCCAACTGGAGCGAGCTGAACAGGCCATGCGCCAGCAGCAACTCACCATTGACCAAACGTTGCATGCGGAGTTTGACGCACTGCGAGCCCAAGTAGCCATCAACGCCGGCAAACCGGAAGAAGCCGCGCGGTTAGCCAGCGAAGCCTTAAAATTCCTGCCACTGTCCAGTTATTACAGTCGCATCGTGACCACTTCGGTGACCGGTGAAGTTCACCATTGTAAAGGCGAGCTGGCGCGAGCGTTGCCGATAATGCAACAGACAGAACAGATGGCCCGTCGCCATCAAACTTATCATTATGCGCTGTGGGCTCTGTTACAACAGAGTGAGATTCTGATTGCCCAAGGTTTTCTGCAAGCCGCCTATGAAACCCAGGAAAAAGCCTTCGAACTGGTACATGAGCAGCATCTGGAACAACTGCCCATGCACGAGTTCCTACTGCGTATCCGCTCACAACTTCTCTGGTCATGGTCAAGATTGGGTGAAGCGGAAGAGGCTGCCCGTGAAGGATTGAAGATTTTAGCCAACTACCAACCCCAGCAACAGTTACAATGCTTGGCCATGCTGGCAAAATGCGCCTTGGCACGGGGCGATCTAGATAATGCCAACCGCTATTTGCAGCGTTGTGACGACCTGCAACAAGGCGCGCAGTACCACCGCGACTGGATCACCAATGCGGATAAACCACGCGTGATTTATTGGCAGATGACCGGTGATACCACTGCGGCGGCCCATTGGCTCCGCCATACCGAAAAACCCGGCATGGCGGACAACCACTTTATGCAGGGGCAATGGCGTAATATTGCCCGTGTGCAAATCCTGCTTGGTCAGTATGAAGAAGCAGAAGTGGTGCTCGACGAATTAAACGACAATGCTCGCCGCCTGCGCCTAGTAAGCGACCTCAACCGTAATTTACTGCTCAGCAATCAACTCTACTGGCAGATGGACCGCAAAAGCGATGCGTTACGGGTACTGATAGAAGCGCTTTCACTGGCTAATCGTACCGGGTTTATCAGCCACTTTGTTATCGAAGGGGAACCGATAGCCCAACAATTACGCCAATTGCTTCAGCTCAACACCTTACCGGAAATGGAACAACATCGTGCGCAACGTATTCTGCGCGATATTAACCAGCACCATCGCCACAAATTTGCCCATTTTGACGAAAACTTTGTCGATAAACTGCTGACGCATCCACAAGTACCGGAGCTGATCCGCACCAGCCCCCTGACCCAGCGTGAATGGCAAGTGTTGGGGCTGATTTACTCCGGTTACAGCAATGAACAAATCGCCAATGAACTGGATGTGGCTGCCACCACCATCAAGACCCATATCCGTAATCTGTATCAAAAGCTCGGGGTTGCCCACCGGCAAGAAGCGGTACAACAGGCACAACAATTGCTGAAAATGATGGGTTACGGCGCTTAGAACATCAGCATTTGAGCGCCTGGTTTGAGTCTGCTCAAATGCTGATGAGAAACGCCAAGTGTTTTTATCCTCGTCATCAATCTCAATAAAGCGGCGGCGCTGTTGAGCTTAAGTCTATTATTTAGCGTGTGAGGGTTGAATTAACCCTTTGATATCCTGATATAACGCCTGTGGGATCACCAAGCCCTGTTTCAGAGCCCGTTCACGCGCCAGGTAACGGCGCTGTCCGGGCAGCCTGGCCCCCTGGCTGACCATCTCGGCGAACATCTTTTCAGCTCGAGAAAAATGCTGCTCTTTTTCTGCCCCCAAAAAGCGCTCTGGATCAATGGCAATAATCAGTTCCCCACCACGTGGCGATGAGCGAGTCCCCTCATCAAAGGCCAGCGATTCAACGCTGGTCATATCGCCGATCAACGGACCGGCAATCAACTCAACCATGGCCGCTAACGCCGAGCCTTTATGGCCTCCAAAGGTCAGCATCGCCCCTTCCAGCACCGCAGCCGCATCCGTTGTTGCCTCGCCCTGAGCGGTGATCCCCCACCCTTCGGGGATCGGTTTCCCGGCTCGCCGATGCAGCTCAATCTCACCTCTTGCCACCATGCTGGTGGCCAAGTCAAAGATAAAAGGTGGATGGTTCGGCCGAGGCCAACCAAAAGCAATGGGATTCGTGCCAAACAGTGGACGATGACCACCCGCAGGGGTAACCCAAGCATGGCTGGGGGTAAATGCCAAAGCAACCAGACCCGCTTCAGTCAGGGGCTCAATGTCCATCCATAACGCAGAAAAATGGACACAATTATTGATCGCCAATACGCCAATGCCTAATTGGCGGGTCTGCTCAATCAATAAAGGAAGCGCTTGTCGATGCGCCAATAACGAGAATGCTCCCTGTGCATCCGCGCGTACCAACGCGGGTGTCTGGCGTGTAATCACCGGCATGGCATCCGCAGACACTTTGCCAGCCTTAAGCGAATGGACACAACCCAACAGCCGATAGAGACCATGCGAAGCACAACCGTCACGCTCACCCGCCGTGACATTTTCCGCCACCACCTGCGCATGCCGCTCGCTGAACCCATTCGATAACAGAGCTGAATAAGCTAATTGATGCACCTGCGCCACCGTCATCTGTACCGTACTTTCCCGATCTTTCATACACGCTGTCTCCATTGTTCATCAATCCTCATCGTCATGGGGCAAATTGACCTTCGGCAAACAAGTATGAGCCCCCCAATAAAACACCAGCAATGCGATCACCGCGACCATCAAGGTATCCCAAGGCTCAGGCACAATACCGCGCCCGCCAAAAGTCCCCAGGTAAGAAGCTGCCATCATCAGGGCATAAAAACCGATCAGCCAGAAAGACGAAAACACCTGTTGCTGAAAACTGACCTTATCTACCGGAACAAATTTCTTACACAGCACATACACCACAAACATGGCGATTTGCAGCCCTAAGAGCCAAGACACCGTGCCCCAGCCAGACCAGTAGACAATCAGGGCTGAAATAATAAATGACAGTGGAGCCAACACGGCGAACCCGCGTACATAGAAGGGGCGTTTCAGATCGGGGGCGTTGCGGCGCAGCCCTGCGGCCGTCACCGGGGCCAGCGCATAACTCAGTACCAGCGCGGCAGACACCACACCGATTAGGGTTTCCCACGAGGGGAAGGGAAGCGTCCAGAAAATCGACAGACCAAACGTCAGCCATAGAGCAGGGCGAGGGATGCCGGAGTCAGCATCAATCCGCGTGAAAACCTTAAATAAAGTCCCACTGCGGGCCCAACCGTACACCACTCGCGGTGTGGCATTCATGTAAATATTACCGGTACCACTGGGTGAGACCACCGCGTCACTCACCACTAAAAATGCCAACCACCCCACCCCGAGCATCAACGCAATATCGCGATAAGGCAGAGTGAAATGTTGCACTATCGAGCCCCAGCCATTGGCAAGTAACGCCGTAGGCACCCCACCAAGAAACGCCAGTTGCAACATCACATAGATAATTGTGGAAAGCACCACCGACAGGATCAGGGCGATCGGAATAGTACGCTGCGGATTTTCTACCTCACCGGCCACCGAAACAATGGGGGTCAGCCCCAGATAAGCAAAAATTATCCCACCCGCAGAGATCGCCGATTGCACCCCAGCAGCACCAAATGGCGCAATCCCTTGTACAGTGAGATTATCGGGGTTGAAAAAAGTAAACAGGACACCAATCACCAGTAGCGGCACCACAAACTTGAAAATACTGATGATGTTATTGGACTTGGCGAACGTTTTGACACTGTAATAGTTCAAGTAAAAGAAGAAGCAGAGCAGTGCCAACTGTACGCCCCATCCAAACAGGGTCGGGCTGCTGGAACCGACTTGTGTCAACGAGGGAAACCAGGCTGCCGCATATTGGCGCGCGGCGACCACTTCAATAGCGATCAGGCTGGAGAAGGCAATAAGGGTAATCGACCCCATTAAATACCCCATCAACTCGCCATGTGAAAAAACGGGGTAACGGATCACCCCGCCCGCCTTGGGCAAGGCCGCCCCCAGTTCACAATAGACAATCCCCAGAAGCAACACAGCCACCCCACCGATCAGCCAAGAGTAAATCCCGGCAGGTCCGGCAATGGCAGCCACATGGCTGGCTGCGAACAGCCAGCCGGAACCAAAAATGGCCCCCAGACCAATAAAGGTTAAATCGGTCAGCGTCAGCCGCTTTTTAAACCTTCCTTGAACAAGACCCTTACTCTGAATAGGTGTTTCGCATTGAGATAGTGACATTGATGTAACCCTCTATTGATGAGCTTCATAATGATTCGCGGGTATAAACGCCATTGACTAAACGCAATAAATTGAGTGGGTTGGTATCCTGCAAAGCATCCGGTAGCAGGATTTGAGGGTAATTTTGGAAGCAGACTGGGCGTAAAAAACGCTCAATCGCGAGTGTACCGACCGACGTCCCTCTGGCATCACTGGTGGCGGGATAAGGCCCACCATGAACCATCGCATCGCACACCTCGACGCCAGTCGGGTAACCATTGATGATTAATCGCCCGGCTTTATGCGCCAGTAGCTGTGTAAGTGAACGGGCTTGTGCAATTTCTGCCTCTTCACCAATCAGGGTGGCGGTCAGTTGTCCTTGCAGACCCTGTAAAGCCTGAAACAACTCGGCTTCATTGGCCGCTTCAACAACCACGGCAACCGGGCCAAAGACCTCTTCTTGCAACAGAGGAGACTGATCAAGCAACAAAGCAATATCCGCACGAAACAGTTGCGCCGATGCCTGCTCGGCAACACCACTCTGCCCAGCAATCCGCTCAATCCGCGGGTGCTGCTCTAAGGCGATGATACCCTGTTGAAAGCTCTGTAATGTCCCTGGGTTCAGCATGGTTTGCGCTGGGGAAGAAGTTACCTCTTGGCATAACTTATTGACAAAACGCTCAAAATTGCTGGACTGCACACCGATAATGACACCAGGCTTGGTGCAAAGCTGACCACATCCCAAGGTGAACGATGCCGCCAGATCCTGCGCAATCCGCTCGGCACCTGAACTCAACGCCTGCGGCATCACCACCACGGGGTTAATGCTCGACATCTCAGCAAAAACCGGGATCGGTTGCGGGCGACGCATCGCCAGATCAAACAACGCCCGGCCACCCGCCAGTGAACCGGTAAATCCAACCGCTTTGATTTCTGGATGTTGTACTAAATCAGCACCGATCTGACCGCCATACAGCATATTAAATACCCCAGCAGGCATAGCGTATTTGACTCTCGCCCGTTCAATGGCGCGCCCAACCCACTCTGCCGTCGCCATATGACCGCTATGTGCTTTAAACACCACCGGACAACCGGCTGCCAACGCTGCGGCGGTATCCCCCCCTGCGGTGGAAAAGGCCAGGGGAAAATTACTGGCACCGAATATCGCCACAGGCCCGATTGCTACGCGGTACTGGCGCAGGTCAGGGCGTGGCAGCGGTGTCCTGTGCGGCAATGCGCTATCAATGCGTGCGCCGTAAAAATCACCACGTCGCAATAGCGCTGCAAACAGCCGCATCTGCCCACTGGTTCTGGCACGTTCACCTTGGATCCTTGCTACAGGTAAGGCGGTCTCTGCCGCCACCAACGCAATAAACTCATCACCCAGTGCATCCAGCTCATCCGCAATACCCGCAAGAAAATCGGCTCTTTGTGCTGCATCGGTCTGACTATAGGCGGGGAAAGCCCGTGCAGCGGCTAACGCTGCACGATCCACTTCAGTGGCTGTCCCCTGATAAAAACGATATCCGCTAGGCTGGCCATTCGCCGCACAGAGACTGACCAGTTTACGTTCACCTTCAGCGACACGTTCACCGCCAATAAACTGCCGCCCGCTGTCTTGCTGCTCTGTAAAATGTGTCATTTACACTCCATTATTCAATTGGTTATTGAAAAAACACATTTAGAGTCCGACATCCGGCAATGTCGTTGGCCGGCAAGCCAGGGCTTTTTCAACCACTGACTTCACCTCAGCCAAGGTCTGACCTTCCAGAGGCAAACGTGGTGGCCGAGTGATGGCACTACCACGGCCGACCATTTCCTCACACAGTTTGATGCACTGCACCAGGTCAGGACGATAATCAAGGTGGAGCAATGGCATAAACCAGCGATAAAGTGCTAATGCCTCGTCAAAACGCCCCTGCTTTGCCAGGCGGAATAACGTTTCACCCTCGCGAGGGAAGACATTGGACATCCCAGAGACCCATCCGGCAGCCCCCACCGCGACACACTCCAGTACCACATCGTCCAGCCCCGCAAACAACACAAAGCGATCCCCCACGGCATTAGGAATATCAATGAAGGGGCGCGTGTTCCCAGAGGAATCCTTGAACGCCACGATGTTGTCACAATCGGCCATGGTCGTGAGTACATCGGGAGTGACATCGTTTTTGTAGATCAACGGGTTGTTGTAGAGCATGATCGGTAGGTCGGTTGAGGCGGCAATGGTACGAAAATAAGCAACGGTTTCACGGATCGTCGGGCTATACACCAACGGCGGCATCAGCATAATGCCATCCGCCTGCGCTTTACCGGCTTCCGCCACCATTTCACGCGCATTGGCGGTGGTCAGTTCCGCCACACCGGATAAGACCGGCACCTGACCAGCAGCGGCATCCACGGCAACTTCAATAACAGAACGTTTTTCTTGGGTCGTCATTGAGGTGTTTTCCCCCACGGTGCCATTGACCACCAAGCCTGAAACACCATCCTTCACCAAGTTTTTGATCACGCGATGTGTCGCGTCGAGATCCAAAGAGAAATCCGCTTTAAACTGAGTGCTTACCGCAGGAAAAACACCGTGCCAGTTCACTGTTTTATGGCTCATATTGTTACACCTATTCGTTAAGTCATGAGGTAAATGGATATACCTTTCATCCTTTAAGAAGCAGTGGTGTTGGCGGCTTCCACTCGCTTGCCGCCTACCTGCAACTTCATTGAACTTGGGCATAGAAGACCACCAGAAAAATGTTAATTTAATGTAAATCAATGGTGAACTTCTGCCCCATACTGACAATGAACCCGTCACTCCGCTTGAGGGTTTTCTCTGATTGCCATGATGAAATCAGCATAGTGATCTGGAATGCCGAAACGCGTAATGGCTATCACTGCCAGCATAAAGTGTGAGAAAAAGGGAGCGGAGCAACGAAAACAGCACAACAGTGGCTAGCCAGTTCAAGGGCGATCAACCAGTAAATGGGTGGGGATTGGATCTGTGGATCACCGCTACTTCAGCGATAATCGAAAACACCGTGGTGTGGTGCCAGTGAGTGCTTTAAATTGACGGCTAAAAGCACTGTGGTCAGTATAGCCACAATGCAGTGCAATCTCGGTGATCGGCATATCGGTTGCCAGCAATTCAGATGCTTTCTCCAAGCGGACTTTATGGATCATCTGCCGGGGAGTCAGGTGGAAAATACGTTTACAGTAACGTTCCAACTGTGCCACAGACAACCCCGTCAACTGAGTCAATTCACTCATCATTATCGGCTGGCTGTAATGTTGGCGGATATAATCATCCACGGCGACCAAGCGACGATAAGCCGGATGGTTGGCCTTGGCTTGTTGTAAATCGTAAGAAATCCCTGCCATACCGATGATCTTGCCCTGCACATCATAAAGCGGTAGTTTCTGAGTCAAACACCAGCCTGTTTCTCGACCCGCATACAAGTGCATTTCCAACTGATCCTGTATTCGCATCCCCTGCTGTAATACACGCTGATCCTGTTCGGTATAGCCAAAGCCCAGCTTGGATGGAAAGACTTCTGACGACGTTTTTCCTAGGAGTGAGGCAACAGTTTTAAAGCCACAACGTTTGGCAAGCGTCAAATTGGCAATCAGGTAACGAGCTTCACTGTCTTTGATAAAAAAAACCACATTCGAGATAGCGTTCAGCAAGGGCGTGATCAGGGCAATGGCATTGAGTACCGCGTTGATATCCTGCGGGCGCTGGAATACTAATCCCTCACATAGTGTGGCTAATTGGTCAACAGACAGTGTGGCCGAGGCGGCGACGGGTGATTCAGTGATGGTCTGATCTGCTGCAGCCGGAAAGTCTATTTCAAAGGTCTGGTCCATTAGTTAACCCTCTTTGACACACTATTTTTCAGGCTGTCACTGCCGCGTCATGGATCACCGCGCCAGAAATTGTGCTGATTTCTCTATGCAAAAAACAGAAAAGCGTCAAGCACTAACACCGCCTATCCCTCACTCTATCTTAGTAAAAATAACATTTCATTAACTTATAGGGCCGCTATGACTCCATCTTCTCAATTCACCATGATCCATGTGATTGATTCTCATACGGGAGGCGAACCAACTCGCTTGGTGGTCGATGGTTTTCCTGCATTAGGTACGGGAAGTGTCGCCGAACAACAAGCCATATTGGAGCGGGAGTTTGATCACTGGCGATGTACCAGCATTCTGGAGCCCCGTGGCAATGATGTCCTGGTCGGGGCGTTACTCTGCCCCCCCACCACCCCCGATGCCTGCGCTGGCGTTATTTTCTTCAATAATACCGGTTACTTAGGCATGTGCGGTCATGGCACCATCGGTGTCGTGACCTCGCTGGCTTATTTGGGCAGGATCAGTGCAGGACGGCATAAAATAGATACGCCAGTCGGTACAGTGGAGGCCGAGTTACATCAGGATGGCAGCGTTACCGTGCATAACGTGCCAGCCTACCGCTATCGCAAACAAGTGACCGTCGAGGTTCCTGGCTACGGAACCGTCTGTGGCGATATCGCTTGGGGGGGAAATTGGTTTTTTCTGATTAACGATCACCCGTTAGTGGTCGGCCCGCATAATCTTGAAGCCCTCACGCACTATAGTTGGGCGGTACGTCAGGCTCTGGAACAGTCGGGTATTCATGGAGAAAATGGCGTAATAATCGACCATATTGAGCTATTTTCCCCTGATCCCGAAGCCGATAGCCGTAATTTTGTTCTCTGTCCTGGCAAGGCGTATGACCGTTCCCCCTGTGGCACCGGAACCAGCGCCAAACTCGCCTGTCTGGCCGCCGATGGACGATTGAAACCTGGGGAGATTTGGCGGCAAAAAAGCGTGATCGGCAGTGAATTTCAGGCATCTTATAGCTTGGTAGGGGGAGCGATTATGCCTGTCATTCGTGGTCATGCCTATGTGTGCGGTGACACCCGCTTGCTGATCGATGGGCAGGACCCTTTCGCCTGGGGCATTACCGGATGAGTCACTCACGACTGACGCAGGCAGATGTGATCGTGGTGGGAGCAGGCATCATCGGTGCAAGTTGCGCCCATCAGTTAGCCCAGGCCGGTTACCGTATCCTGTTACTTGACAATCAGAGCCGCGCTGCAACAGCCGCAGGGATGGGGCATCTGGTCTGCATGGATGATAACCCGGCCGAGCTGGCGCTGAGCAGTTATTCTATTGCACAGTGGCGTCCACTCCTTGAGCAAATGCCCGATTCATGTGCTTGGCACGCTTGCGGCACACTGTGGATTGCCGCCCACCCTGAAGAGATGTCACTGGCAGAACAAAAACAGCAGCGCTTGGCCAGTGTTGGCATCCAGAGCGCACTGCTGAGCGCCCAACAGCTTCAACATATTGAACCGATGCTGCGTCAAGGCCTGACTGGGGGCTTACGTGTACCGAGCGAGGGTATTCTCTATGCCCCCAATGTCGCACAATGGTTAGTCCAACAAGGGAAAGAGCGAGTAACGCTACACCATGCAGAGGTGGTTCGCTTGGAAGAACAAAGCGTGGTGTTGGCTGATGGAGAAACCCTTAGCGCGCCAGCCATCATTCTAGCCAATGGCATTCACGCACAACATCTGCTGCCTGAGTTGCCTCTACAACCCAAAAAAGGCCAGTTGGCCATTACTGATCGCTACCCTCTGCGGGTGCATCATCAGCTTGTCGAATTAGGCTACGTGGCAAGCGCTCATGCCAACAGCGGAACTTCAGTGGCCTTTAATGTACAGCCGCGCCCTACCGGGCAACTGCTCATCGGATCTTCACGCCAATTTAACACCCTCGACTCCACCGTAGAGATGCCGGTCTTGCAAGCCATGCTGCAACGTGCGCTGCACTATCTACCGAGTTTGGCAGAGATGAACCTGATCCGCAGTTGGAGTGGATTTCGTGCAACATCCCCCGATAACCTGCCCCTGCTAGGTGCGCATCCCAGGTATAAAGGGCTTTGGTTGGCAGTGGGCCATGAAGGGTTAGGCGTCACCACAGCAACGGGCAGTGCACAAATCCTCACGGCGTTGATCCAGGGACATACGCCGCCGATTGATGCCACGCCCTATCTGGCAAGTCGTTTTTTATCCACACACATCCCCCTTGCAGTTATGGAGAATAACCGATGATAAACATGGCGCGTTCTATTCAGTTATCAATTGATGGCGAGCTGTTTTCCGTTCCTTGCGGTATCACGGTAGCGGTGGCATTAAGCCTCACTGATCAAGCTGGTTGCAGAGAATCGCTTACTGGGCAATGGCGTACCCCATTCTGTGGTATGGGGATCTGTCAGGAGTGCCGAGTGACCATTGACGGGTTACGCCGCCCCGCCTGCCAAACGCTGTGCCGCAACGATATGATGATCATGAGGACACACTCATGATGTCTTCCGCTTGCACGCTAAAAAACTGGCATTGCGACATTCTGATTATCGGCGCTGGCCCCGCAGGGATGGCGGCAGCCAACGCCGCTGCCACTAAACAGACGCCGATCCTGATCATTGATGATAACCCTCGCCCTGGCGGGCAAATCTGGCGTGATGGCCCAGTGATGCCAATCACTGCCAAGGCAAAGCGACATATCGAGATGATCAAACAAAACCAAAACATCACACTGCTTAGCAATACAAAGATCGTTGGGAGCAACGGCCCTCAGCGCCTAATTTATGAAGGTTCTGACGAATATGGCACCATCAGTTACCAACGACTGATCCTGTGTACCGGCGCTCGAGAACAGTTACTGCCTTTCCCCGGTTGGACCTTGCCAGGTGTCACAGGTGCAGGTGGATTGCAGGCGATGGTGAAAAATGGCCTACCCCTGCAACGACAGCGGGTCATGATTGCCGGTAGCGGCCCATTATTGTTGGCGGTAGCCAACAATGTGCAGCGAGTGGGTGGCCAGGTGGTCGGCATCGCCGAACAGGCCAAATGGTCGGCATTACTGGCCTTCAGTTGCCAATTATGGCGCTGGCCGAGCAAAGGATGGCAGGCATTGCGCCTATTTCAACGCCATTATCGGCCAGACAGCATGGTGCTGGAAGCATTAGGAGAACAACGCTTAGAGGCGGTGCGTATCAGGTTGGGCCAACGGGAAAAAACGGTCGCCTGCGATAGGCTTGCCTGTGGCTTTGGCTTGGTCCCGAATAGCGAATTAGCACAATTACTGGGTTGCCATTTAAACGCACAGAAGATAACCGTGGATCAATGGCAGCAGAGCAGCCAGCCAACTATTTATGCCGCAGGAGAGTGTACCGGTATAGGCGGCAGCGAATTAGCGCTGGTGGAAGGCACTATCGCCGGTTATGCCGCCATAGAACACTATTCCCGGGCAGCAACGCTGTTTCACTTACGCTACCGTTGGTTGCAGTTTGCAGACCATGTGGCCACCGCGTTCACCCTGAACCAGGCAGTCAAACAGTTGGCAACACCAGAGACCTTGCTCTGCCGCTGCGAAGATGTGCCACTCTCTATGCTGACGCCCCATGACAATTGGCAGCAGGCTAAACTCCACAGCCGATGTGGCATGGGGGCTTGTCAGGGAAAAATTTGTGCCACCGCCGCTCACACGCTACTGGGCTGGGCTCCACCCGCCCCCAGAGTGCCACTTTCTCCGGTGCGGATTGGAACATTAGTTGGAACATTAAGCAGCAAGACTCAACACTGCACGTAATAAGCATTGGGCCCATGCTGATAAACCACTATCCCTGACGTATACAACGGCTCTTGTTGCCCCAGCGTTTCGACCATCACCTGCCCGGTGGCCAATTCATACTCGCCACCCACTTCATTGGCAATCAAGCGCGCGGTCCGCTAGGCATCATCCATTGACGGGTTATCCAGGGCCACCTGCAACATCGGTAAGGTATTGGTCATCTTGTTCTCCTTGTCCTTATCGCCAAAACAGACCGGCTTTTTCAGCGTCACCAAGGAGTTGAAGTGCCGCTGGTTTAGGGGCTCGAGGGGGGCTAATTGTCGTTACCGATAACCATAGGTTTGCTCTGGTCTTAATAACAGCAAAATGGGGTACACTCTCCCAAAATTCCCCCGCACAATGAGGCACGTTAACATTATGCAGCAAGCTGAAACGATCAATATTGAGCAGGCCTATTCTCACCTGAAAGAGGGCAGTGCGACGCTGGTCGATATTCGAGACCCACAAAGTTTTGCCGTAAGCCATGTACCAGGCGCATTCCATCTTACCAATGACAGCCTGACAACCTTTATGCAGAACAATGAGTTCGAGCACCCGGTGATGGTCATGTGCTACCACGGTATTAGCAGCCGCGGTGCGGCACAGTACCTACGGCAACAAGGGTTTGAAGCCGTCTATAGCATTGATGGTGGTTTCGAAGCCTGGGCACGTCAGTTTCCGCAAGAGGTCACCGCCTCTTCATAACAGCTCATCTAAGCGGTGGATCAATTATCCCCCGCTTTTTATCCATTCCATTGCCTATCGGCAGGATTTCAACGCTATAATCATCCCTCAATACCACTGCTAGTCATATCCGTGGTCAATATTATCTACCGAGACGGAAAATCTATGGTTCGAGTGATCGCCGTATCCAACCCGCGTTTGGCACAAGCTTTTGTCGATTATATGGCTACACTTGGGGTGCAGCTTAGTGTCCAGGCTAGCGACGAAGCGGCCGAAATCTGGCTGGCAGATGAGACTCATCTGGAGCAAGTTCAGCACGAACTGCAACAGTTTCTGCACGATCCCCTCAACCAACGTTATCAGGCCGCCAGTTGGCAAACCGGCAACACCGACACCGGGTTGAACTACCAACAATTTTCCTATCTGCAAACCATCCGCAGCAAAGCGGGACCACTGACCCTCACGGTAATGGTATCGTGCATCCTGATCTACATTCTGATGCAGATATTGGGGGATAACACGGTGATGTTCTGGCTTTCCTGGCCGCAAAACAGCTCGCAATATAGTCAGCTATGGCGCTGGGTCAGCCATATTTTCCTGCATTTTTCATTACTGCATATTACGTTTAACCTGCTCTGGTGGTGGTATCTGGGTGGCCCAGTGGAAAAATTACTCGGTAGCGGTAAGTTATTTGTCATCACCGTGGTTTCAGCCCTTTTCAGTGGCTGGGCACAATCGCTATTTAGTGGGTTTCTCTTTGGCGGTCTTTCTGGTGTGGTTTACGCCCTGATAGGTTACGTCTGGTTAACCGGTGAGCGCGCACCAGAACGAGGCATCAATCTGCCACGGGGTCTAATGGTATTTTCCGTGCTCTGGCTGGTCATCGGCCATTTCGATGTTTTTGGCATATCGATTGCTAATGCAGCACACATCGCTGGTTTAGTGTTAGGGTTATTGATGGCATTCTGGGATACGCGACATCACACGCGCAATGAGCAATAACAGCCAGGTACATATTAGGGGATTATCATGAAGCAAACTCAGCGTCATGACGCAATTATCGAATTGGTGCGCTTACAGGGTTATGTCAGCACCGAAGAGTTGGTGGAGCATTTCGCCGTCAGTCCGCAAACCATTCGACGTGATTTAAATGACCTGGCTGATCAGAACAAGATACAGCGCCACCATGGTGGTGCTGCCTTCCCCTCCAGCTCAGTGAATACCGCCTATCATGACCGCAAGATCATGTACTCAGAAGAAAAAAACCGCATCGCTCAGCGCGTGGCTAGCCAGATCCCTGATGGCGCGACGCTGTTTATTGATATCGGCACCACGCCGGAAGCTGTCGCTCATGCATTGATGGGGCATAAAAATCTGCGCATCGTCACCAACAACTTGAATGTCGCCACCCTGCTCACCGCCAAAGAGGATTTCCGCCTGATCCTGGCTGGTGGCGAAGTGCGCACTCGAGATGGTGGCATTATGGGGGAAGCGACATTGGATTTTATTTCCCAATTCCGCCTCGACTACGGCATTCTTGGCATCAGCGGTATCGATATGGATGGCTCACTACTTGAATTCGATTACCATGAAGTACGCACCAAACGAGCCATTATCGAAAACTCCCGCTGTGTGATGTTAGTCACCGATCATTCCAAATTTGGCCGTAATGCGATGGTTAATCTTGGCAATATGAACCTGATTGACTACCTGTTTACCGACCAAAACCCGCCCCCTAGCGTGATGAAAATTATCGAGCAGTATGATGTACAACTAGAGATCTGCTAAGTTCGCCTCCTCTCCTATCACAGGAGAGGTTTCCCCCGCTCGCCTCTTCAATTGATGTGCATACCCGCCAAATTGTTAAATTTTTCGTTAAAACAGATTGCCCCGGTTAATTATTGGCTTAATTGTTGGTTTATGATTACAATAATGAGCAAAATAGAACATTAAAGAACTATTACGAACATTCTTGCGAGGTTAATGTGGAAACCAAAGACTTGATCGTTATTGGCGGCGGTATTAACGGTGCGGGCATCGCTGCAGATGCTGCTGGCCGTGGGCTCTCCGTTCTGCTACTGGAAGCACAAGACTTGGCCAGTGCAACCTCTTCAGCCAGTTCAAAACTGATCCATGGTGGCCTACGCTACCTGGAACATTACGAGTTCCGCCTGGTCAGCGAAGCACTGGCTGAGCGTGAAGTGCTGCTAAAGCTCGCCCCACATATCACCTTTCCCATGCGTTTCCGCTTGCCACATCAACCCCATTTGCGCCCAGCCTGGATGATTCGCACTGGCCTGTTCTTATATGATCATTTGGGTAAACGCACCAGCCTGCCAGGCAGCAAAGGCTTGCACTTTGGCGCTGATTCGGTTTTAAACGCAGAATTAAAGCGCGGTTTCGAATATTCCGACTGCTGGGTAGATGATGCCCGTCTGGTGGTCTTAAATGCCCAAGCTGTTACCGAACGGGGTGGTGAAGTGCGTACCCGCACTCAAGTCACCCGGGCTTGGCGGGAGAATGACCTGTGGGTGGTGGAAGCTACCGAGGTCAATAGCGGCAAGCGTCTTACCTGGCGAGCCAAGGGGTTGGTCAATGCCACCGGACCTTGGGTGAAACACTTCTTTGATGATGGGTTGAAGCTGAAATCCCCCTACGGTATTCGCCTGATTAAGGGCAGCCATATCGTGGTCCCCAAGGTGCATGATCAACCACAAGCCTATATTTTACAGAACGAAGACCACCGTATTGTGTTTGTGATCCCGTGGATGGATGAGTTTTCTATCATTGGCACCACCGATGTGGAGTACCACGGCGATCCCCAAGAAGTCCAGATCGATGAGAACGAGATCGACTATCTGCTCAAGGTCTATAACCACCACTTCAAAAAACAGTTGGGTCGTAACGATATCGTCTGGACTTATTCCGGTGTCCGCCCGCTGTGCGATGATGAATCAGACTCACCACAAGCAGTAACCCGCGATTACACCTTGGATATTGATGATGTTCAAGGCAAGGCCCCGCTACTTTCGGTATTTGGTGGCAAACTCACCACCTACCGCAAGCTGGCGGAACATGCGCTGGAAAAACTGGCGCATTATTACCCAGGGTGTGGGCCAGCATGGACCAAAAACGGTTTGCTGCCAGGGGGCGACATCGCGGGCAGCCGTGATCACTATGCGGCCAAACTGCGCCAACAGTACCCCTGGTTAACGGAATCACTGGCTCGCCGCTACGCCCGAACTTATGGCAGTCACAGTCAACAGATCCTGGCCAACGCTAGCAATCTGAGTGATTTAGGTGAACACTTTGGGCACGAGCTCTATGAAGCTGAATTGCGTTATCTGGTTGATCAGGAGTGGGTTAGTGAGCTGGATGATGCTATTTGGCGGCGGACCAAACTGGGAATGTGGCTCAGCGAAGCGCAACAAGCACGGGTTAAAACCTGGCTAACCGCACAGGCTGAAGCGAAAATAGCGTCACAGGTAAGTTAATCAACAGAGTATCAGGGCCGGTTACCCGGCCCTTTTCACCATTACAACTTTATCGGCTTACAATTTTATCGGCTTGATGTTCCAGATCTCATCCGCGTACTCTTGAATGGTACGGTCAGAAGAGAAATAGCCCATATTGGCAATATTAAGCACCGCACTGCGTGTCCAGTCATCTTGGTTAAGATATAACTGATCCACTTTATCCTGCGTATCCACATAGCTGCGATAATCTGCCAGCAATTGATAGTGATCCCCCAGATTGACCAGTGAATCAAACAAACTGCTATACCGTTTCGGCTCATCAGGGCTGAATACACCGGTAGCGATTTGCGTTAGCGCCAGATGCAACTCCTCATCCTGTTCAAAATATTGACGCGGGTTGTAACCATTACGACGCAAATCTTCTACTTGTTCGGCGGTATTACCAAAGATAAAGATATTCTCTTGCCCGACATGCTCGAGCATTTCAACGTTAGCGCCATCCAAAGTACCAATCGTCAAAGCACCGTTCAGAGCAAACTTCATATTACTGGTGCCTGAAGCTTCAGTCCCTGCCAGTGAAATCTGTTCTGACAGATCAGCCGCCGGAATAATCATCTGTGCCAAACTGACCCCATAGTTGGGGATAAACACCACTTTCAAATCATCATGGACCCGCGGGTCATTGTTGATCACTTTAGCGACATCATTAATCAAACGAATAATCTGTTTGGCGGCATAGTAAGCCGAGGCCGCCTTACCCGCAAAAATCACCACACGAGGTACCGGCTTGGTTTCAGGATCCTGCAGCAAACGGTTATAGCGAGTAATCACATGTAATACATTAAGCAACTGCCGCTTATATTCGTGAATACGTTTGATCTGCACATCGAACAAGGCATCCGGATTCACCACCACATTGAGCTTTTTGGCAATATAACTGGCCAGCCGCTCTTTGTTCTGCCGCTTAGCTGTTTGCACCGCCAGCAAGAAACTCGGGTAGTCCACATCCTGCTTAAGCTCGGCCAGTTGGCTAAGATCGGTACGCCATTGATGACCGATACTGTCATCCAATACTTTCGACAGTGGTCGGTTGGCTAATCCTAACCAGCGACGCGGCGTCACCCCGTTGGTTTTATTGCAGAAACGACCCGGGAAAATCTGCGCAAAATCAGCAAACAGAGATTGCACCATCAACTCCGAATGCAGTGCTGATACGCCATTCACCTTATGGCTTGCTACCACCGCCAACCATGCCATGCGAACCCGTCGGCCACCGGTTTCATCAATCAGAGAGACCCGTGCCAGTAAGTCATTATCACCCGGCACCTGCTGTTGAACTTGCTTGAGAAAATGGTCGTTAATCTCGAAAATAAGCTGCAAATGACGTGGCAGGATCTTACCCAGCATCTCTATCGGCCAGGTCTCCAGGGCTTCACTCATCAACGTATGGTTGGTGTAAGAGAATACTTTTTCCACCAGCGCCCAAGCATCCAGCCAACTGAATTTATGCTCGTCGATCAGTAAACGCATCAATTCAGGAATGGACAAAACGGGGTGGGTATCATTCAGGTGAATGGCAACCTTGTCAGCCAGATTGGCAAAGGTTTTGTGCATTATCCAGTGACGATGAAGAATGTCCTGCACTGTCGCTGAAACCAGGAAATATTCTTGCCGCAGACGTAGCTCACGCCCAGAATAAGTGGAATCATCAGGATAGAGCACGCGCGATACGTTCTCTGAATGGTTTTTATCCTCCACCGCAGCAAAGTAGTCACCCTGGTTGAATTTACCCAGGTTGATTTCGTTACTGGCCTGTGCACTCCATAAACGGAGTGTGTTAGTGGCGTCAGTATCAAAACCAGGGATCACCTGATCATAAGCGATAGCAATGATCTCTTCGGTTTCTACCCAGCGGGCCTTGGTTCCCTCCTGCTGAATACGCCCACCGAAACGCACCTTATAGCGGGTATTGTGGCGCGGGAATTCCCACGGGTTACCGTATTCCAACCAGTAGTCCGGCGACTCCATCTGCTGGCCGTTGACAATATTCTGTTTGAACATGCCATATTCATAGCGGATGCCATAGCCTCTTCCTGGCAGGGCCAACGTCGCCAACGAATCCAGGAAACAGGCAGCTAAACGGCCCAAGCCCCCATTGCCCAAGCCAGGATCATTTTCCTCTTCAAGCAATTCACTCAAGCTCAGGCCCATTTCATCGAGCGCATCCTCAAGATCCCGATAAATTCCCATGGATAACAGGGCATTCGATAACGTCCGGCCAAGCAGAAACTCCATCGACAGGTAATAAACCTGCCGGACATCTTGCGAAAGCTGGGCGCGACTCGCGCGTAACCAGCGTTCCACCATCCTGTCTCGTACCGCAAACAGCACGGCATTAAGCCAGTCGTGCTGAGTCGCGATAGCCGGATCCTTACCAACAATAAACATCAGTTTATAGGCAATGGAATGTTTCAGCGCTTCAACACTGACCGTGGGTGAGGTGTAACTAAACGGTGAAGTCATAGTAATTCAATCCCAAGTACGCGATTACAATAAGCGTTGATAAAGCGACAGATAATCCCTTGCCGCTACGTGCCAACCAAAATCCAGATTCATAGCGTGGCGCTGTATTCGCCGCCAATGTTTCGGCCGGCTCCATAACACCAGCGCACGCCGAATAGCATTGCTCAAGGCGACAGCATCACAATCATCAAAAACAAACCCACTGGCGCTACCGTCTGCCAGATTCTCCAGCGCGCAATCCACCACGGTGTCCGCCAACCCCCCCGTGCGGCGCACCAACGGCAAGGCACCATATTGCAAACCATAAAGTTGTGTTAACCCACAAGGCTCAAAACGGCTGGGCACCAGGATCACATCTGCACCACCGATAATACGGTGTGAAAAAGCTTCATGATAGCCAATCTGCACACCCACCTGATCAGGATAATCGGCGGCGGCATCGAGAAACGCCTGCTGCAAAACGGCATCACCGGCCCCCAGCAACGCCAACTGCCCACCCTGCGCCAACAACGTAGGCAACGCTTCCAGCACCAGATCCAACCCTTTCTGATTGGTCAGGCGACTCACCACGGCAAACAGGGGCAACGACTCATCCACCTGTAGCCCCATCGCTTTTTGCAGATGCAGTTTGTTTTTGATCTTATTCTTCAGATGGTCTGCATCGTAACGCGCCGTCAGATTGGCATCACGGGCCGGGTCCCAGATTTTGTCATCAACGCCATTGAGAATACCGCTAAGCCGCCCTTGACGCTGGCGCTCCTGCAGTAATCCTTCCATGCCGTAACCAAATTCAGGCCGTGTAATTTCACGTGCGTAGGTTGGACTGACGGTGGTGACATGGTCGGCGTAGTATAGGCCCGCCTTCAGAAATGAAATCTGCCCGTGGAACTCCAACCCGTAGATATTGAAAAACGCCGAAGGTAACCACAACTCTTGCAGATGTTGGGCAGCGAACAGCCCCTGATAGGCCAGATTATGAACCGTAAAAATAGAACGAGCCGGGTGACCATTGGCTGCCAGGTAGGCACAGGCCAATCCAGCATGCCAGTCATGAGCGTGTACCACTTGTGGCCGCCAATAACGATCCAACCCTTTCGCCAGTTCACAAGCCATCCACCCCAATAAAGCAAAACGGCGGTGGTTATCTGGATATGCACTCATTGATTGGTCATGGTATGGGCTACCCGAACGGTTATACAGCCAAGGTGCATCAATCAGGTAAACGCCGATACCCTGATAAATACCGTAACGTAGGCTGACTAAACCAGCAAAAGAGTCGACCTGGGTCACCAATACCGTATCTGGAATCCCATTGCACACATCAGGAAACGCCGGTAACAACAACCGAACATCCCCCCCCTCGGCAATTTGTGCTGCCGGTAATGCCCCCACCACATCGGCAAGGCCGCCGGTTTTTAGCAACGGGAATATTTCAGAACATACATGTAAAACCTGCATTCTCACTCCTGAAAGCGGCAAAACTCCTTTGCACCGATAGCTGCCGCCTCTATCCATGCCCACTATTCGACAACATCAGTTCGATAAAATCAGTTCGATAAAATCAGTCGTTACAGCTTTGACAACATTTCGCGCGTGACCAGCACAATGCCCTCTGCCGAACGATAAAAACGCTGGCTATCTTCCTCTGCGTTTTCACCAATCACCATTCCTTCCGGAATATGGCAGGCGCGATCAATAATGCAGCGACGCAAGCGACACGAACGACCAACATTCACATCCGGCAATAGCACTGAGGAGTCGATAGTACAGAAGGAATTGACCCTCACCCGCGAGAAAAGCACCGATTGCACCACCACCGAACCCGAAACAATACAACCGCCAGCCACCAGCGAGTTCATGGTCATTCCGTGACTCCCGGAGCGGTCCTGAACAAATTTCGCCGGCGGTAGCGGCTCCATATAGGTGCGGATCGGCCAGGAGCGGTCATACATATCCAATTCCGGTGTCACCGAAGCCAGATCCAGGTTGGCTCGCCAGTAGGCTTCCAGCGTACCGACATCACGCCAGTAAGGTGGCAGTTCGTCATTGGAGGTGACGCAGGAAAGGGTAAATGGGTGAGCCCAAGCTGCGCCCTGCGCAGTAATTTTAGGGATCAGATCCTTGCCGAAATCATGGCTGGAATCTGGCAGCAACATATCCTCTTCCAACAGTTGGTATAAATAGTCGGCGTTGAAAATGTAGATCCCCATACTGGCCAACGACATCTCAGGGTTGTCGGGCATCGCGGGCGGATTCGCCGGTTTTTCCAGAAAATCCAAAATCCGGTCATGACTATCTACCTTCATGATACCAAATTCACTGGCTTCTTTACGTGGCACCGGAATACAGGCCACGGTACATTGCGCCCCTTTCTGCACATGGTCGAACAACATGCGCGAATAATCCATTTTATAAATATGGTCACCGGCCAAAATCACCACATATTCCGCCTGATAGCGGCGGATAATATCCAGATTCTGGCAAACTGCATCCGCCGTTCCCCGATACCAATGCTCAGTACTCAGACGTTGTTGGGCGGGTAATAGGTCAACAAACTCATTCATCTCCTCATTGAGGAACGACCAGCCACGCTGAATATGCTGTACCAGCGTATGCGAATGATATTGGGTAATAACCCCCATGCGGCGAATCCCTGAATTCAGGCAGTTCGACATGGCAAAATCGATAATGCGGAATTTACCGCCAAAATGCACTGCGGGCTTAGCGCGCTTAGCGGTTAAATCTTTTAAACGTGAACCCCGTCCCCCGGCCAGAATCAGGGCAACCGCTTTATTAGGTAGTTGCCGTGCTAACAACAAAGAATCTTTATTTTCAAACGTGACCACAACTGACTCCTTTTAATTTTTCCTTGCCAGCACACAAAGAGAATGCGCAACCTGGCACCAAGAGGGTAAATCAACCAATGAATATTCCTGCGTGAAAGGGGGAACTGGCTGCCAATCCCCCTCAGGGAGTGTCATCTCCACAGCTTGCGCTGTCGCGTTAATCAGCAGCAACCAATGTTGTGAAAGGAGGATCTGTATATGCTGCCCGTCCAGGTCTTCCCACTCTTGCACCGTCAGTGGTTGGCCTTGTGCGTTTAACCACTGTACGTTACCGTCCCCCTCCTGCCACCAGGTTCCCCCCTGTAAAGCGGGGATCTGCTGGCGCAAGCGGATCAAGGCTGCGGTGTATTCAGTAAGAGAATCATCTGCTTTGGCCCAATCGAGCCAAGTGATAGCGTTATCCTGACAATACGCATTGTTATTCCCCTGCTGACTATGACCATGCTCATCGCCCGCCAACAGCATCGGTGTTCCCTGGGCCAGCAACAACGTGGCAAGCAGCACGCGTTGGCTATTTCTACGGCGCTGTAAAACAGCTTGGTCGGCAATCAGTCCTTCGACACCATTGCCTTCAACCCCATGATTATTACTAAAGTTATAGTCATGACCATCACGGTTGTTCTCACCATTAAGTTGATTATGCTTGTGGTTAAAACTCACCGCATCGCGCAGCGTAAAACCATCATGAGCCGCCAGCAGATTGATGCAGGCATAAGGCGCGCGCCCACGCAGATCAAATATGTCGCTGGAAGCGGCAAAACGTTGGGCAAACTGCCCCAGTGGCCGATCGTTTTTCAACCAGAAGCTGCGAATATCATCACGAAAATGGTCATTCCACTCGGCAAACCGACCAGGAAACGCCCCAAGCTGATACCCTTCCGGCCCGATATCCCAAGGTTCAGCAATCAACTTACAACGACCCAGCGTATCGTCTGCCAGCATCGCCTGAAACAGTGGTGCATCCCGCTCAAACTCAGGGATACGCCCCAACACCGTACCGAGATCAAAGCGAAAACCATCCACATGACATTCACGCACCCAAAAACGCAGGCAATCCATCACCCAGGCCACACCGGCAGGCTGATCCAAACGCAACGTATTGCCGCAACCCGTGACGTTCTCGAAATCGCCATCGGCGGTGAGCCAGTAATAACTCAGGTTATCAATGCCGCGAAACGACAAGGTGGGCCCATAAGCATCCAGTTCTGCACTATGGTTAAACACCACATCCAGAATCACTTCTATCCCGGCTGTGTGCAGTGCTTTTACCGCATCGCGAAATTCACGCAGCGGCGTCATCTTGCTGTTCAAACTGCAATAACGATTGTTTGGTGCGTAAGGCGCCAGCACGTTATATCCCCAGTAGTTGGTCAGCTCCATGCGTTGTAGACGGGGTTCCGTGGTGTGCTGCTGTATCGGCAACAGTTCAAGCGCGGTGATCCCCAATCGCTTGAAGTAGTTGATCATTACCGGGTGACCCAAGGCGGCAAAACTGCCGCGCAACTCTTCTGGGATCTGCGGATGCAATAACGTCAACCCTCTGACATGGGCTTCATAAAGCACCGTCTTGCTCCAAGGCGTGACGGGTAGACGATCATCTTGCCAGTCATAACTTTCGTCGATCACGATGCACTTTGGCATCAACGCAGCACTATCGTGTGGGTCGGGCAGATCATGACCGCCATGCAGATAGGGGTGATCAGCGACAGGTCCTTCTACTGATCGGGCGGCGGGGTCAAGCAACAGCTTGTTGGCATTAAACCGCAACCCTTGTTGCGGTTTAAATGGCCCATGAACCCGGTAGCCATAACGTAGCCCCGGCCTCCCCCCTGGCAGATACCCATGCCAAATATCCCCGCTGCGCGCGGGCAGTGGTATCCGCGTCTCACGATGCTGCTCATCGAACAGACAAAGCTCAACCCCTGTGGCATGGGCGGAAAACAAGGTAAAATTGATGCCATTACCGTCATAATAAGCCCCTAAGGGCGCAGCAAGACCCGGCATCAGATCCATCATTAAGACTCCCGCCTCAGGTAAACAGTCGCCAATGGCGGCACCATCACCATGATCGAGTGCTCACGACCATGGCTGTTGACCGGTTCTGAGACCACTCTCCCCTGATTACCGGTATTGCTACCGTGATAATGATAAGAGTCGGTATTCAGGATCTCCTGATATTCCCCTGGACGGGAAATACCGATGCGATAGTGATGACGAGGGACCGGTGTAAAATTACTGATGGCGATCAGCTCGTTCCCCTGCGAGTCATAGCGCGCAAAGGCAAATACCGAATTTTCATGATCATCCACCACCAGCCATTCAAAACCCGCTGGCTGATAATCTTGTTGATACAATGGCGGATTGTGCTGATAGCAATGGTTTAGGTCACGCACCAACCGTTGAACACCATGGTGCCAACTGTCGTCCCCTTCCAGCAGATGCCAATCCAGGCTGCTATCAAAATTCCATTCACGCCCCTGAGCAAATTCACTCCCCATAAACAGCAGTTTCTTGCCGGGGTGTGCCCACATAAAACCGTAATAGGCCCGCAAGTTAGCAAACTTCTGCCAGGCATCCCCCGGCATCCGATCGAGGATCGAACCCTTACCATGCACCACTTCATCATGGGAGATCGGCAACACAAAGTTTTCGGTATAAGCGTAAAGCATGCCGAAAGTCATCATGTTGTGATGGTATTTACGATGTACCGGGTCAAGCTTCATATAGCTCAACGTATCGTGCATCCAGCCCAGATCCCATTTGTAATGGAACCCCAGACCGTTAGCCTCCGGTGGTAGTGTGACACCGGGATAATCCGTTGACTCTTCCGCCAAGGTCACCGCCCCTGGGCGCTCTTTACCCAACGTCTGGTTGGTGTAACGCAGGAAAGAGATCGCTTCCAGATTCTCTTTACCGCCAAAGTAGTTCGGCACCCACTCACCGTCTGCACGGCTGTAGTCACGATAAATCATCGATGCCACCGCATCGACGCGCAAAGCATCAATGCCAAAGCGTTCCAGCCAATAAAATGCATTACCAGACAGATAGTTACGCACTTCATGACGACCATAGTTGTAAATCAGGGTGTTCCAGTCCTGATGAAACCCTTCGCGCGGGTCGGCATATTCGTACAGTGCAGTACCGTCAAAATTCGCCAAGCCGTGGGTATCAGAAGGGAAATGCCCAGGAACCCAATCAAGGATCACATTAATCCCCGCCTCATGGGCCGCCGCCACAAAAGCTTTAAACTCCGATGGCGTACCGAAACGCCGGGTGGGCGCGTATAAACCAAGAGGCTGATAGCCCCAACTCCCATCGAATGGGTGTTCGTTGATCGGCAACAGCTCAATATGGGTGAACCCCATCGCTTTAACATAAGGGATTAACTGCTCAGCCAATTCTTGATAGCTGAGCCAGAAATTATTATCGGAGTGACGACGCCAGGAGCCGAGATGAACTTCATAAATAGAGATAGGGCGGTCAAAATTGTTGGCTCTGCCCCGCTCAGGGCTATTTTCCACCACCGAAGGCAACGGCGAAATCAAAGAAGCGGTGTCTGGCCGCATCTGCGCCTCAAAAGCATAAGGGTCGGATTTCAGCTGAACATTACCGTAACAGTCAATAAGCTCATATTTATACAGTTGCCCAACCCTGACATCGGGTAAAAAAAGCTCCCAAATGCCATTTTCCCTGCGTAAGCGCATCGGGTGTCGGCGGCCATCCCAGAAGTTAAACTCCCCGACTACCGAAACTCGCTGTGCATTCGGCGCCCAGACCGCGAAACTGACACCTTCAACCTCATCCAACTGGTCTGGATGTGCCCCCAAACGTTCATAAGGCCGCAAATGGGTTCCTTCAGCCAACAGCCAACTGTCAATATCCTGCAACAAGGTGCCAAAACGATAGGGATCTTCGACAATTTGCTGATGATCATGCCAACTGACTTCAAACTGATAACGGAAAGGGTTTTTACGGCGCGGCACGATAGCACTGAAAAAACCGCGTTCATCTTCACAATTAAGTTGAACTAAACGTTTACCTGTTTTGCTCTCTATCAGCCACACGGCGCTAGCATCAGGAAACAGGGCACAAACTTGCAACCCATTCGCAGTAACATGCATACCAAGTAGTGAAAAAGGGTCGGCATAGTGACCAGAAATGATCTGATTAATCAGGTCACGTTCGGGAAGTACAGACATGTTATTCTTCCTTTATTTAACAGCATGACTTTTTGGGAGCTACGTTTAAAAAGCAGCCAATACGTCTATCATGCAATTCATTTGCTACTTAAAGCGTGATTTCGGTCGGTTATTGATAAATCCATTCACGGCCAAATCATAGTTTCGCTTTTTATGCTTATTTTTCGGACAAAACTTCAACATTATTTTAGAAGTCATCTGCCAACCCGTTAAGCATAGACAATATCCGCCAAAAATATTGCCGCCAGATGAAGGAATTTTTTTGTGTGGGAAATTCACGCTGTGAGCCGCGCTTGGGAAGCGACCAGCCCAACGTCATACGCGCTATCACGAATGGGAAAGTGGGAAAAAAGAGTTTAGAGGGTTGAAAGAACACAACCCTCGTAAAATTGATTATTATCTACCCAGTGGTACTCAATACCGTTATAGCAAAATGCGCAGCATACGGCGCAACGGCTCCGCCGCCCCCCACAACAGCTGGTCACCAACGGTAAACGCCGAAAGGTACTCCGGCCCCATGTTCAGTTTGCGCAGTCGGCCAACCGGTGTATTCAGTGTGCCCGTCACCGCTGCAGGTGTCAGTTCACGCATCGTCAGTTCGCGATCATTCGGGACCACCCGAACCCAGTCGTTATGGTTCGCCAGCAATTGCTCAATTTCAGCCAGCGGGACATCTTTCTTCAGTTTCAGCGTAAATGCCTGGCTATGGCAACGCAGTGCACCAACGCGCACACACAGACCATCAACCGGGATAATGCTAGAGGTATTGAGGATTTTGTTGGTTTCCGCCTGACCTTTCCACTCTTCACGGCTCTGACCATTCTCCAGTTGCTTATCAATCCACGGGATCAAGCTGCCCGCCAAAGGCACACCAAAATTATCGGTCGGTAATTTGCCGGAGCGAGTTGCCTCCGTCACCTTGCGTTCAATATCCAGGATTGCTGAGGCTGGGTTCTGCAGCTCTTTTGCCACATCTGCGTGTAACATCCCCATCTGAGTCAATAGTTCACGCATATGCCGCGCCCCACCACCCGATGCCGCCTGATAAGTCGCCACCGAGACCCAATCCACCAGATTATTGGCAAACAGGCCGCCCAACGACATCAGCATCAGGCTGACCGTACAGTTTCCCCCCACAAAGGTTTTGATACCTTGATTCAACCCTTGTTGAATCACCTCATGGTTAACGGGGTCAAGAATGATAATGGCATCATCTTTCATCCGCAGTGAAGAAGCCGCATCGACCCAGTAGCCTTGCCAGCCGATTGCACGCAGTTCCGGGTAGACTTGATTGGTATAATCCCCCCCCTGGCAAGTAATAATAATGTCGAGTGCACTTAATGCCTCCACATCATAGGCATCTTGCAGCGTACCCTGTTGACCACCGAATGCCGGAGCGGCATCACCATGCTGTGAAGTGGAGAAAAATACCGGGCGAATAGCATCAAAATCGTGCTCTTGCATCATGCGCTGCATAAGTACGGAACCCACCATGCCGCGCCAACCAACGAAACCAACGTTTTTCATATTTACAGTCCTGCCTTGGAGGATGACTATGCTCAACCCCTGTCAGGGAAAAGCAAAAAATAGAATGATACCCAGCGTTATCCAAACAGCAGGAAGCATGCCAGCCCGTACTTTGCACTGCATGCGCTGGCCGCGAACAACTCTGTGAATAAAATTTACTGTCATTCACCTTACAAAATGTTGGCGCAGGCGCAAAGTGAATTTATTCGATAAACCCGCGCTTCCAAGTAATGCTGCTAATGATCATCCCCAGCTTAACCCTGTCCAAGAGTCATGACTCCCAAAAAGGAGACCAGCTTTTATGCCGTCTGCGACATCCACGTACCGATAGACCATTTTTTTTGCTAAACTGATACCCCACTTACGTTTAGCCAGTCCATTGATAATGAAGAAAAAACGGCCAGTGCTTCAAGATGTTGCAGATCAGGTTGGTGTGACCAAAATGACGGTGAGCCGTTATTTGCGTCATCCCGATCAGGTTTCTGCCGCTTTGCAGCAAAAAATTGCCCGCGCATTGGACCAACTTGGCTATATTCCCAACCGAGCGCCAGATATTCTTTCCAACGCCACCAGCCGTGCGATTGGTGTATTGCTCCCCTCATTAACCAACCAGGTATTTGCTGAAGTGTTACGTGGCATCGAGAGCGTGACTGATGCACATAACTACCAGACCATGCTGGCACACTACGGCTATTTACCTGAGCGGGAAGAAGAGCGCCTGACCTCGTTGTTTTCTTATAATATTGATGGCCTGATTCTATCTGAACGCCACCATACCGCCCGGACCCTAAAGATGATCGAGGTCGCAGGCGTCCCAGTGGTGGAATTGATGGACTGCGTCTCACCTTGCATCGATCTGGCAGTAGGGTTCAATAACTTTGAAGCGGCACGCCAGATGACGCAGCAAATCATCGTCCGCGGTCATCGTCATGTGGTGTACTTCGGCGCACGTCAAGATGAACGGACTATCATCAAGCAACAAGGCTACGAGCAAGCGATGCGTGAATCTGGCCTTGAAGCCTACAGCATCATGAGTGATCGTTCCTCTTCTTACTCTGCTGGGGGTGAGATGCTACGGGAAGCACAGCGGGACTATCCGCAAATCGACAGTATTTTTTGTACCAATGATGACCTGGCTATCGGTGCCGCATTTGAATGCCAACGTCAGGGGTTGTCAATTCCACAAGATATGGCGATTGCCGGTTTCCATGGGCATGACATCGGTCAGGTGATGATGCCCAAACTGGCCAGTGTACTGACGCCCCGTGAGCAAATGGGAAAAATTGCCGCGGAGCGCCTGTTAGCCCGGTTGCGAGGAGAGAGCGTTTCCCCCCGCATGGTGGATGTGGGTTTCACGGTGGCTCCTGGTGGTAGCATCTAAGCTCAACGCCAGGCTATTACTTCAATGCGCTCACGCACCGACCACTAAACGGGTGGCAAATCAAACAACAGGATCTCACTGTCTTCAGCGGCATCAATCGACAATGTTGTTTCGTCCCATATTGCAAACGCATCGCTGGTAGCGGCTTGCTGGCCGTTAATCGATACATTGCCATACACTACCTGGACCCAAACACGTCGTTCAGCCGGCATTGAATAGGCTGACTGCTGATCTTTTTTCAGCCGCCAGCGCGACAATGTCATATCCTGGAAGACTTTCAGTGAACCCTCGCGCGCATCCGGCGACAGAATTAATTGTCGCCCCTGAGGTTCATCGAACAGGCGCTGTTCATAACGTGGCTGCAACCCCATCTGATTAGGAATAATCCAGATCTGGTAGAGATGCAACGGGTTGTCAGGGCTGGCATTGTACTCCGAGTGGCGGATACCGGTACCCGCGCTCATCACCTGAAACTCGCCAGCATGAATCTGCTCTTTGTTACCCATACTATCCTGATGTTCTACCGTACCGCTCAGTACGTAAGTCAGGATCTCCATATCATTATGGGGGTGAGTGCCAAACCCCTGGCCTGCGTCGATCACATCCTCATTGATCACTCGTAACGCTGAAAACCCCATAAAATTTGGGTCATAATAGTTAGCAAATGAAAAGGTGTGCCAACTGTCCAGCCAACCATGATTAGCATGACCGCGATCTGCGCCTTTACGTAAATAAATCATATTCAATTCTCCGCAACATTTTCTATAGAATAGCGCTGGAATTGAAATATAAAAGTGCAAAAAGCGCACAGATACATTCAAAAAATTAGATATAGTTTTGATGGGAAATATTAACCGTTTGTTAACCAACAATGAAGTGGCGAGAGCTATCTCAAAGTTTGTAGAGAATAAGGATTGTTGACAATAAAGTTAGTCGAATGGCGGGGATCTGATCCCCGCCAACTTTGGAGGTTGATATGTTATTTTCAGTAGGTGTAGAAACACCAAAAGATGAAAAAACCGCATACGGTATGATTGCTCCGGCATTTTCTGCTTATGATTATGGATGTTTCTCGGCTGCTGATTCTCAGGAAGATATCGCAGTCATGGCAAGAGAAGCTATCTTGCTGACGGTAGAGGATATGATATTAAGCGGAAAACATTCAGTTAGCGATATTAAGGATGGGGGGTTTATGCTCTATTCTGCTAATCCTGAGTATCTTGATTACGATACATGGTTTGTTATAGATGTTGATTTATCCTCTTTTGAAGGAAAATAACAGCGTATTAATATTGCACTTCCTGACGTACTCATTAAGCGCATTGATTACTATATTCGCGATAATCAAGCTACTTACCGTGATCGGAGTCACTTCTTAGCGGAAGCAGCAAGGCATGAGCTCAATGTGAAATAGCTGAACAAAAAAAAGCCAGCACTTGGGCTGGCTAAGTAAACACGGGAAGCAATGTGAGCAATGCCTTGCATTCAGGAAGACAGTATCAGACAGTGATATTGTCTCTGAACACCAAAGATAGTAATGATTATCATTTGTATTTGCAAGCGATTTTATTGGCTATGGCGTAAAAATTTGTCCTGTTGAACGACCCCGGTTTTAGAGAAAAAGAAACCCCGTTCGGGGAGATTAATCAGGTATAGACCATGATGACACTTGACTGGAAAGCAACAGAAAAAAGGGTAATTGGTTGGCGCCGTGACTTGCATCGTCACCCAGAACTCTCTCACCAGGAACACTGGACAACCGGTTATCTGATCGAACAACTGGCCACTTTCGATGGCATAGATATTACGACACCGGCCCCCACAGGCGTCGTCGCTTATCTGCGTGGCAAACACCCTGGGCCAACCATTGCCTTGCGGGCTGATATCGATGCCTTACCCGTAGTAGAACAAAACCACCGTGATTTTGACTCACAACAACCTGGTGTCATGCACGCCTGCGGCCACGATGGGCACAGCGCCATGCTACTGGGTGCCGCAGCGCTGCTTTCGCAACTGAGAGACCAACTTGCTGGTGAGGTGATCTTTATCTTCCAACGTGGGGAGGAGATGTCACCGGGGGGTGCCAAAGAGCTGGTAGATTCTGGCTGTTTGGACCAAGCTCAGATGTTCTTTGCCCTGCATCTGCAGCCAAATCTACCCAGTGGCCAGATCGAGATTAAACCGGGCATTGCCACTGCCAACCGCGATACTTTTCATATTGAAATTACAGGCAGAGGGGGACATAGCTCGATGCCACAGCTCTCTATCGACCCGATTGTCGCCTCAGCTGCGGTAGTGGGTGCTTTGCAGAGCATCGTCGCGCGTGAAATAGACCCGCGTGACGCCGCCGTCGTTTCTCTGTGTAGCCTGTTATGTGGTGATGGCTCTACGGCTCGCCTACCCGATAGCGCCAGCCTGTGTGGAACGACCCGCAGTTTCACGCCGCAGGTCCGCGAGCATCTGCGCACTGCAATGACCCGTATTTGTCATTCCACCGCACAGGCTTATCGCTGTAAGTGCGATATCCGCTTCGATGAGTGGGATTACAGCGCCATCAATAACGATCCGCAACTTTGCGAGTTGGCAGGTCGTGCAGCTCGCCTGGCATTGGGGGCAGAGGCATTTCACCTAGCCGCCTTACCCATGTCAGTAGGAGAGGATTTTTCAGAATATCAGCAGATTGCCCCAGTCTGTTTTGCCTGGCTCGGTGTCGGCGAAGCGGGAGCTAATAATGCGGCACTACATAATGCCTGCTTCTCACCTGACGAACGGGCGCTAATTGCCGGGGTACGTTACTATCTACAATTGGCACAGCAAACCGGTAATCTGACCGCAGCCGCTGTTGATGAAATACCATGACCATGCCGTCGTCACTCACGCTACCGAGAAATGACAACACAACGATTGCTGTTTACGCAAGACGATGGCTTTGGTTGCTACTCGAATAATTGATATTCTTGACTTTTAATTGCGCCATCAAGATCTATCGCTAGCGGCCTAAGACTCAACCAAAGCACTCAAATAACTCAACGCATTTTGGCTATAACTCTCCCCCGACTCCAGTTTCTTAATCAACCCCTTCTCCTCCAGCTTCATACCTACACGATGTAACTCCTGATGCTGCGGCAGTACATCAGCGAAGGCATTAATCAAGATGATCAGTGGCATGATTTTTTCTGCGCAGGTACCCACTGCTCCTGGCTGGTCGCCCCTAGCAGGACAAGGAAGATGGTCTGCATTATGGTGCTGACATCCCTCTAACAAATTAATTGCCTGTTGAATTTCATGACCCCATGGCATCACAGCACTCCTCGTCTAAACGTAATTGAACATAATCAATAATAGACCCTGTTCAATAGTAAATCGTTTCTGAGATCATTTTTTGATTTAAGTCACATTGCACCAATATCAGCATATGCAAATAGACCGCAATGATGAGAAGCCCGCAGCATGATCAGCCATGTGACCGTGAGGAAGCAACAAACCTGCCGGGGTACCCATTCAGCAAGATCGTCTTGTCGTTGCTGCCAGTATCGATGTTGAAGTCTGATTCGCTAACATATTAAAAATTAGCGATACCATACATCGGAAAAATGACGTTGGAATGTAGAACACCCCAGATAGAGCATTTTAAAATACATAAATTTTATCTGCTGCTTACGTCGCTTTGGTCCCTAGTCGCCTTGGGGTGTCATCCATAAACGTTATAGGTCAAAACTATGCCAGCGTTAAATCGCTGTTGACAGCCTGTAATGTTGAGGCTTTATTGCTGCTCTCTGCAATAATCGGTTGTGGCCACTGGCCCAGACCGACCATCACCGGATCAATAACCTGCCAGGAAACACCCTGCTGCTGTGTTATCTGCTCGCGGATCGCATCGGCTTGTTCTTGCTTACCCTGGCGTTCCAATTGACGGGCAGCCTCTTGCCATTCATCCAAACTTGAAGACTCTTCGCGCAGCTCCTCAGCCTTGGTACGGTGAGAAAGTGCCAGTAATGACCACAGCGGATGCTGTATACGTTGCTCCACCAGATAAACATTGTGGGTAGCTCGAGTAATGGCAACGTACAATGCATTGATAAAGAATTTGTAAATTTCCGCTGAGCGATCCTGTTTGTCACGTGGGCGCGCATAACGCCGCGCTTCTCCTTCAAGGTCCTCAACAGAGACACCCTGACAGATATCATCGAACACCTTGCTGGCTTCGCTCACTAAGTTAAATAAAATCACCGTTTCATATTCCAACCCTTTGGCTTCTTGAACCGAGAACACCAGCGGAGTTTTAAACCAGCGCCTGGCCAGCTCTTTTTGCTCTGGGTGCATCACCACAACGGCCACGTTAGCTGAACGTGCCGTTTTTTCGTTTAACTCCTTCTTTACACTGTTTTTATCTTCTAACAGGGAGACAAAGCCCTCAGTCTGACCACCACTTTTGACAACATAATGACTCTCTCTGTCAATGGCACCGAACCGGGTTTGTTTAAGCTGCAGTAGACGATTAGCCAGGTTGGTGACATGTGGCGCGTTACGGTAGTTCGCTTGTAAAATCCGGATACCCGCATCACTCCCCTGGTGATGCTGGAAGAACAGACTTTTGAGTTTGCTCCAAGAGAAAAAATTGGGATGAACCACCTGATTGGCATCACCACAGAGCAGAAACTGGTTAGCAGTACGTAATGTTTTTAGTATCAGAAACAACTGGATAGGCGTCATATCCTGAATTTCATCGATAAAGATAAAATCGTAGCTCGGCGTTGCACGTGATAAGTATTGGTGGCTGAGCAGGTTGGTATCGTACTGCCGAGATTGTTTCAACCAAGCAACATAGCGTTCAAACAGCACATAGACTTCGCCCCGGGCCTCTACAGGATAAAGAGATTGCTTGATCCCCAATGCCAGATAGGCTTCACGACTCAAAGGCCCCTGTTCTGATACCGAGGCACCAATCACACCACGAAACTCTTCAAACAGGGTATGAGCCGACCCCAAAGAGGCCGTTACTTTATTGCGCGGCAACCAGGAATTAAACGCATTGAAGGTCACCTCTTTTCCCTCTGGAACACTCAGCATCTCCAGAAACTCACGCAAGGAGAAAAAATCCACCTGTTGCAATTCATTTTCTTCGCCACTGGCCCGGTAAAGTGTCTGCGCCTTCTCAACCAGAAAAGAAGAGAGGCTGAGATAAAGGATCTCCCCCGTCGCCTGCTTCATTTTCTCCAGCACCAATGCCGTTTTACCACTACCTGCGGAACCCACAATCACCAAAGGTAGAGGATGTTCAAACAACGCTTGCTGATCATCATCAAACGACAACATTTTATCTAGCCGATAGAATCGGCCCGGTGTCACATTGATGTAAGCCATCGGTTCAGGCTCCACCTCGTCGGGATTCAGTACTGGCTGCAGGCGCTCTTCATCAATCACCACCTGTTGGCGAATAAAGCGTGAGGTGTGGTAGGCGTGATTGGGGAGGTACTCCAGCACCAGGCAAACCGTCTCATGGTTGTAGCGGTAAAACGAAAAAAGTAATCGGTCGCGTATATTGAGCCGCGCACGATAGAGATTGGTATCAATTTTTCGCACGTCAGCCTGGGTAAAATTATCTGCCGTGATAGCCTGCACAAACTTGTCATATCCGGGGATTTGGTTCGGATTGAGGTTATGGTACAGATAAATTTTCATGGCAGTTATTCCCAAGAGCGAAAAAGAAAAAAAGAATAATTCTACGAATTGAGCCAATAGGGATATCGGTCGAAAAGACGACTTACACAGAGATAAATTTTAATTTTCGATGATATTAACTTCGTGAAAGGAAACCCGATATCGCATCAACCTTAATGGCGCCATTAATAACTCAGCCAAATCATTCTTATGAAATATTAGCCATTATCTATTTTTAAGTGAAAAATAATACCCACGAAATAAAATGAGAAAATAAAGAAAATGCGACAGTGACAATTTAATTTCAAACTAAAATCAGAATAAAAACATAGTAAAACCAATAAAAACAGCATTTAAATTCAAAAAAATAAAAAAATCATTATAGGATATAGAAGGGCATATTTATCAATTCAGCCGACATAATATATTAGATGATCCCCTATAAATTTTTACTTAATCACGAATAGAATTACGTAAAACACTAATCCATCTTTCTATTAGTGATGGGTAAATTATCAATCAAATTGACTCATTGATAAGCAGAGATAACATTAATGATGGGCTGGTAAAACTTAATATTAACTTAACAAACCAGAGGGGAATATCGGAATTTACTCTATAAAAGGTCGCAATAGTTGAGTTTTATTCAGAAATCTTTGTCTGCATAACTCATCTATCGTAATTTTTGGTTAAATATTGACTGCCCCTGAGCAGCGTTAACAACCAGGGGACTCTCGATAAATTGATGGAATAAAAGTCACCATAATCTGGGTTTTATGAGCGTTGATTTAGGTTAGCTTCAGCCAAATGAGAATCATCAACCCGTGAGGTTAACCATAAAGAAAACGTTATTATCTCTGCCCAGCAGCCAAAGCCTGTGCACAAGCCCAGGCAGAACTCCAGGCCCATTGGAAGTTATAGCCCCCTAGCCACCCTGTTACATCAACCACTTCACCGATAAAATAGAGCCCGGGCACCTTGTTTGCCTCCATGGTTTTGGAAGACAACTCCTTGGTATCTACGCCGCCTAATGTCACTTCCGCAGTACGATAACCTTCCGTTCCATTGGGTTGTATGCGCCAATTTTGCAGGTTTTCAATCACGGCTGTCTGCTGTGCCGGAGTCAGTTGTTTTAATGTGACATCCGGCAATTGCCCCAGTGTTTGCAGAAACTCCACCAGACGCTTGGGCAGATGCAGCGCCAGTGTATTTTTCAGGCTCTGGTTGGGATGGGCTTGTCGTTGTTCATGCAAAACCGCCACCAGATCCAGTGTAGGAAGTAAGTTAACACTCACATACTCACCGGGTTGCCAATAGCTGGAAACTTGCAAGACGGCGGGACCAGAAAGCCCCCGATGGGTAAACAGAATGCTTTCACGAAACTGGGTGCCATTGTCTGCCGTGATCAGCGCAGGCAGCGAGACGCCGGAAAGCACTTGAGATTGCTCCAGTAGCGGTTTATGCAAGGTAAAGGGGACCAACCCAGCTCGGGTAGGGAGTACGTTTAAACCAAACTGTTCAGCCAGTTGGTAACCGAATGGCGACGCCCCTAACCCTGGCATCGAAAGTCCCCCGGTGGCCACAACAAGTGAGTGAGTGCTCACACTACCATTATTGGTTGCCAGCTCAAACCCGCTCTCTCCCTGTTTAATACTCAGGACTTCACTGCGTAAGCGGATCGTCACCTGACCGAGTTCACACTCTTTTAGCAGCAGATCAACAACCTGCTGTGCAGAATCATCGCAAAACAGTTGCCCCAGTGTTTTTTCATGGTAAGCAATGCCATAGCGATTAATCAGATCGATAAAATCCCACTGGGTATAACGTGCCAATGCGGATTTACAAAAATGGGGATTATTTGAAAGATAGGCAGCGGGCTCCGTATACATATTGGTAAAATTGCATCGCCCTCCACCGGACATCAGGATCTTGCGGCCTGGTTTTTTGCCGTTATCCAGCAGCAGCACCCGGCGACCCAGTTGCCCGGCCTGAGCAGCACAAAACATGCCTGCGGCTCCCGCGCCAATGATTACCACATCAAATTGTTCCACCGAAGCCTCTTTTGTTGTTTCACTGCCAGCACCGCGCTAACTCAATGGGATCGATTGTAAAGGTATCGATAGAGCAAGCCAACGGAAGAACAAGAAAATGTTACCCCAGGTAAAAAGCGGTAACATACTGAAATTATTTGATTACTCTAAGGCATTGAGACCTTTTGTCATCGTCACGTCAAAAAAACGTCATATTTCCCTTTTCCCAGAGACCCATTGTCACTGATAATGCGCGGCGATCAAGTCCACAAACCTGGCGTGACACTTATATGCTACATTTGTTCTCTGGCCTGGATTTTCATACCAGCCTAATGTTAATTATTGCCTTGTTGTTCGTATTGTTTTACGAAGCCATCAATGGTTTTCACGATACGGCCAACGCGGTTGCTACTGTCATTTATACTCGCGCTATGCGTTCGCAATTTGCGGTCGTTATGGCTGGTGTATTCAACTTTCTTGGGGTTATGCTCGGCGGTTTGAGCGTTGCCTATGCCATTGTTCACCTGTTGCCAACCGATCTGTTGCTGAACGTCAGTTCAACACAAGGCTTAGCCATGGTTTTTTCCATGTTACTGGCAGCGATTATCTGGAATCTCGGCACCTGGTATTTTGGCTTGCCCGCTTCCAGTTCCCATACCTTGATTGGCGCGATTATTGGTGTTGGTTTAACCAATGCACTCGTCACTAGCACTTCCGTCGTGGACGCACTGAATGTGCCGAAAATGATCGCCATCTTCCTGTCGCTGATCTTATCCCCACTGGTGGGTATGATGGTTGCTGGCTTGATGGTATTTATACTGCGCCATTACTGGAGTAATACCAAAAAACGCCAACGCATTCATATGACACCGGCTGAACGTGAAAAGGTCGATGGCAAACGTAAGCCGCCATTCTGGACACGTATCGCCCTGATCATGTCCGCTATTGGTGTCAGTTTTTCACACGGTGCTAACGATGGTCAAAAAGGTATCGGGTTGATTATGCTGGTGCTGATTGGCGTTGCCCCGGCCGGTTTTGTGCTCAATATGAGCGCAACGGGTTATGACATTACCCGTACACGGGATGCTGTCGTTCACCTGCAGCAATTCTACCAGCAGCATGGTGAGTCGCTGACTCATGTGATCGGACAAGCCCCCTTGGCACCCACTGCTGAGAATACACTACCCACAGAGAATCAACCGGTTCAGTTCCACTGTGACAGTGCACGCGCGCTGATCGCCATAGACCGTTCTCTGGCCCTGTTGGACAATCTGCAAAGTTACGACCAACTGACGGTAGAACAACGCAGTCATCTGCGCCGTCTGTTAATGTGCGTTACCGATACGGCAGGAAAAATAGCCAAGCTGCCGGAAATCTCTGCGGATGATCAACGGTTCCTCAAAAAACTACGTTCCGATTTATTGCAAACCGTCGAGTATGCACCAACCTGGATTATCGTGGCGGTCGCCTTGGCGCTGTCCATTGGTACCATGATAGGTTGGAGACGAGTGGCAACCACGATTGGCGAAAAAATTGGCAAGAAAGGCATGACTTATGCCCAAGGGGTATCAGCTCAGATGACTGCTGCACTGTCAATTGGTGTTGCCAGCTACACCGGTATGCCCGTATCCACTACCCATGTGCTCTCTTCCGCTGTTGCGGGCACCATGATCGTTGACGGTGGTGGCGTACAGAGTAAAACCGTGAAGAGCATTCTACTGGCCTGGGTACTGACCCTACCGGTGTCGCTGCTACTTTCCGGGGGCCTTTACTGGCTAGCACTGAAACTGATTTAACGCTAAACGGCGGTCATATTGACCGCCATTTTTTTGCTTGAATCAACCTAATGAGCTAATAGTAGACCGCCATCGTCGACAGGCTAACAATCACCAATCCCCCCAGCGACAACGTCAGCAAAAATTGACCACGTACCCGCTGACAGCGGCGAATAAATTCAGGATCATGATGCTCAATATAACGCTGAGAAAAAATATAGCTCACCAGCCGTATCTGTTTGCGGGGTTGTCCATGGGACGTAAAAAAGCCGCTACCATCAACATATTGGTATAGTAATGGGTCGCAGCCGCGTAAAACAAATAACAGCGCACGCAGAGAAGATAAATACCGAGCCAGGTTAACCACGCATATCACACACAGAGCCCAAAACAGCGCAACGGTACTAATCATGATGACCTCCTCAAGGCGTACTAACCCGACCAACCGCCGAGCCAACAGCCCTACTTCTTACCCAATGCTGTCGGAGCCTGTGGCTCCCATCCTCCTAGCATATTTTTTACCCCTGAATTTCCCCCTTCAATAACCGCCACAGAAGCCTAGCTGTGGATAATATTGAATTGACGCCTCTGTCAGCTTAAGGAGAAATGATCTAGCTAATCGCTATATTCACTATTGTAGAATATGGCATGCAAATGAACACGCGTGTTGTATCAAATTTATTAAAATTGTTAAAATTCTTAACGCCAAATTTAACAATGCAGTAATATTAAACCGACCTATCATGAAAACATTGACACTAACGCGGTTAAATACCGATAACGTTTTTTAACCCAGTTCATCCAAGCTACACTGTTTTTTTGCATTAGCGACTAACCCATTGATGCAATGCATTGTGATCACCTCAACATATCACGATGTTATCTGGATGGTATGATGCAGGAGAGATGAAAGCACCAAGCTGAAACACTGAATGCCTGCACACTTTAATCGGCATATATAGAGAGGGAGTTTTTTTATGGCTTACAAACACATACTGATCGCGGTTGACCTGTCCCCAGAAAGCAAAATCCTGGTTGAGAAGGCGGTATCAATGGCTCGGCCATACAATGCCAAAGTCTCCCTGATCCACGTTGATGTTAACTATTCCGACCTGTATACCGGCCTAATTGATGTCAATCTTGGCGATATGCAACAACGCATTTCTGAAGAAACCCATCGAGCATTAAGCGAACTATCGCAAAATGCCGGCTACCCGATTACCGAAACCCTCAGTGGTAGCGGTGACTTGGCACAGGTCTTGGTTGATGCAATCAAAAAGTACGATATGGATTTGGTACTCTGTGGGCACCATCAGGATTTTTGGAGCAAACTGATGTCTTCCGCCCGCCAACTCATCAATACGGTACACATCGATATGCTGATTGTGCCATTGCGTGAAGAAGAATAAAGTAAGTAAGCACTCACAACCTCGTTATACCCACGCCCGCCTAATGCGGGCGTTTTTCATCATATTTTCTTCATTTATTGCTTGTTAATCAGCCTCCTCTCAGTGCTATAGTCGGTATAGACACAACATCCTCCCCCAACTGTGAGATATATCATTAAAAGAGGGGAACCAAAATGCTAAACAGGAGCTATCCATGGAACAGGCTGTATCGCTAGAATCCTTTCTAAAATCTTTACAACGTCATAACTCGCATCAACCAGAATATCTGCAGGCAGTTCGTGAAGTATTTACCTCCTTGTGGCCATTTATCGAACGCAATCCACATTATCGTGACTACGCATTGCTCGAACGTTTGGTGGAGCCTGAGCGCATCATTCAGTTCCGCGTCAGTTGGATTGACGATCAGGGGCAGGTTCGCGTTAACCGCGCTTATCGTATCCAGTTCAACTCCGCTATTGGGCCATACAAAGGGGGGATGCGTTTCCACCCTTCAGTCAACACCTCCATTCTGAAATTCCTGGGTTTTGAGCAAACCTTCAAGAATGCCCTCACCACACTACCAATGGGTGGTGGCAAAGGTGGTTCAGACTTTGATCCGAAGGGTAAAAGCCAGGGCGAAATCATGCGTTTTTGCCAGGCCTTAATGACCGAACTTTACCGTCACCTGGGCCCAGATACTGACGTACCCGCCGGGGACATCGGCGTAGGTGGTCGCGAAGTGGGCTTTATGGCAGGCATGATGAAAAAGCTTTCCAACAACACCGGTTGTGTATTTACCGGTAAAGGATTGTCGTTTGGCGGCAGTCTGATTCGCCCTGAGGCCACCGGTTATGGTCTGGTGTACTTTACCGATTCGATGTTAAAGCGCCATGGTTTGGGTTTTGAAGGGATGCGAGTTGCGGTTTCCGGCTCGGGTAACGTTGCGCAATACACCATTGAAAAAGCCTTGGAGCTGAATGCTCGGGTGATCACTGTTTCAGATTCTGGCGGTACTGTAGTTGATGAAGCTGGTTTTACTAGAGAAAAACTGGCACATCTGACCGAAATCAAAAACCAGCGCTATGGCCGGGTGGCTGACTATGCGCGCGAGCGTGGCCTGACCTATCTGGAAGGCCAACAGCCTTGGCATGTACCGGTAGATATCGCACTGCCATGTGCTACTCAGAACGAACTGGATCTTGATGCAGCACAAATATTGATTCGTAACGGGGTCAAAGCGGTTGCTGAAGGTGCCAATATGCCAACCACCATCCAAGCTACCGATGCCTTCCTTGAGGCCGGTGTTCTGTTCGCGCCAGGTAAAGCAGCCAATGCCGGTGGTGTCGCCACTTCTGGGCTGGAAATGGCACAAAATGCCGCACGCCTGAGTTGGAGAGCCGAAAAAGTGGATATTCGTTTGAAACAAATCATGGCGGATATCCACCAATCCTGTGTCAATTACGGTGGTGAAGGCAAACAAACACACTATGTGCATGGTGCCAATATCGCTGGTTTTGTCAAAGTGGCTGACGCCATGTTGGCTCAGGGTGTACTTTAATCCAGAGTGATACTTTTTATCGTCCCTATGCCGGCGTCTTACGCCGGCATATCTCAAGTATCTTAGTTAATTGCCTCAATAATCGTGGCTCGATCACTTAACCGCTGTTTGATAACCGGATCGCTCTCCATTTGTGCCTGCTCCTTCAGCGCCCTAATCTGTTGCTGTTTGCTTTGCGGATCACTAAACAACAAGGCTTTGACATTAATAGAGGCGACATTGGTATAACGCCCATCATCGCTGGTCGGCACACTGATTTTGCCCGTATTCAGCAGGTTTTCCACTATCTGGCGTTCACGCTCATAACCTTCCAGGCCCAGCAGTTTCCAGCGCTGCATCGTTTTACCCTGATATTGCCCTGTTTTCACTTCACTTAAATAACGCAGGGTCAAATTGCGCACGGTCCCGGCTTCTTCGCCATACTCAGCTTTGGTGTCTGAAAGTATCGGAAACTCCATCCCTGCCAATACTCCATCTTTCTGCGTCAAATGCCCCATGCGATAGCTGTTCATGCCCAAGCGAATGGGTAAGGTATCCGTCACTGGCGTACCATCGTTCAACTTCAGGTCGGTGATGCGTTGCCCGGCTGGCTTGCGCAAATCGATGGTGTAAGTCACACCATCAAAAAAGTCATTGGTGGAATATTTGGAAGCTCGCCGTTGCGGGTTGAAACTGTAGGTGACATCCCCATCCTGCAACTGGTTGAAGTAGTCTGCAGCCCACTCCATGTAGGCCTTCAACTCTTTGCCGGTAAGCTGATAAACCGTAATTTCTCCGCCAGCATATTGGTAGTTAAAGGCGATATCCTTGGCCGTAATCGTACCCACATTCAGCCTTGGTTGGTCATTATCTATCTGTAACGCGATCACTTCCGCCTTAGGTGCGTAGTAACGGAGCGCTTCCTGATACAGCGCACTGATACCGGTATCCTGCACATGTACCTGAGGGATCCCCTTCACCGCATCGGGCGGAACCAGATCCTGCCCCGTTAATTGGGCAATGGGTCGGTTGGCATTGGCTCGCAGGATGGTATGGAACGGTTGATAGATCTGTTCCAGCTTTTTGTCAGAAGCCATCCCTTTGATGGGGTAGGTATAGCTGTCTTTATTGATCAACACATACTGACCATTTTGCGGCTCAAATTGCAGGTCGATACGCGATAATGCGCGGCCATATTTATCCGGCTCGGTAATGATCACGCCATTAATCACCGCTTTATCTATCTTGACGTGCATATGCCCAGCAACAATTGCCGCCAGTTCCGGGTTGGCGCGTGCAATATCGCCCACTCCCGTTCCAGGCCGCTGGTTCTCATTATCGATCCCCATATGGGCCACCAGCACAATAGCGTCCACCTGACCGTCAAGCTGCTGAATCACCTGTTTTACCGCCTGTACCGGATCGGTAAATTTCAGGCCATCGATGTGATCAGTCCCCTTGGCAAACTCGGCTGTCATGGGTGTGTCCATCCCGATAATGCCGATCTTCACCCCTTGGCGTTCCACTATCTTATAAGCGGGTAAATAGGGTTTGCCGCTTTCCCAGAAGATATTGCCCGCCAACGCCGTCCCATTGAACTGGTTCAACGAGGTCTCTAATACTTTCAGGCCAAAATCAAACTCGTGATTGCCCATCACCCACACATCGTAGTTCAACGCATTGAAGCCCAACATCATCGGGCTGGTTTTATCATTCTTGAAGGTTTCAACAAAGTTGCCCTGAATGGTGTCCCCAGCATCCACCAAAATCACATTCGGCTGTTGGCCACGGATTTGATGCACTAGCGTGGCAATTTGGCTTAGGCTACCCGCCAAATTTTCAGTATCAGAAGCGTAATCCCAAGGTACAAAAGTACCATGCAGATCAGAGGTACCCAGGATAGTGATATTAATAGGTTCGGCTGCAATAACCGAACCACTCAAACCAAGCAGTAAGGGAAGTAGTCTCTTTTTCATAGTAAAATCTCATTTTATTTTATTGTAATTCAATGAGATTATGCAGCAAGCGCTCAGGGGTTACTAGTCACCTTGTAGACCCCATAGAGAAAGTGTGACACCGTTCAATCATAATTATTATGAATATATTGACCCTGTTATATAGGCATATAAATATCAAAACGGTGATTTTTGGTAGTCGTGGTGGCATGCGCAGGCACATCTGCCAGCGGTGGTGCATAGTCAGGGCGCTTCACCACAATCCGTTTGGTTGCCAACCGACGAGCCGGTTCAAGCAATTCATCCGCATCAGCGTCGCTGCCCACCAATGACTGGAAAACTCGCATCTCTTTTTTCACCAGCGCACTCTTCTGCTTATGCGGATACATCGGGTCGAGGTACACCACTTGCGGGGGAGGTTGCAAATCGGCCAAGGCCGTCAGGCTCGAAGCATGCAGCAGCGTCATCCGTTCACGCAGCCAAGGGCCAATCTCTGGGTCCTGATAGCCCCGCTGCAAACCATCATCCAGCAGTGCAGCAACCACGGGATTACGCTCCAGCATCCGTACCTGGCAACCCAGTGACGCTAGAACAAATGCGTCACGCCCCAACCCGGCAGTGGCATCCACCACGCTGGGGAGATAACTGCCCTTGATGCCCACCGCTTTAGCGACCGCCTCACCGCGCCCGCCACCAAAACGCCGCCGATGCGCCATCGGGCCGTTGATAAAATCAACGTAGATCGCCCCAAGTTTTGGCTCATCGCGCTTACGTAACTCTAACCGCTCTGGCGTCAATACCAGCGCCAGCAACGCATTTTCGTCACTGGTCAATTGCCAACGCTCAGCCAACATAGATAAGGCGCCGGGGTCGGCGCCTGCTTCACAGCATAAAAACACGCTCACGGGGCGAGTTATCCTTTAATACCATAATGGCGCAACATCGCATCCAGCTCTGGCGCGCGGCCACGGAAGCGCTTGAATAACGTCATCGGCTCTTCAGAGCCCCCACGGGACAAGATATTATCCAGGAAGGATTTACCGGTTTCAGCATTGAAAATGCCTTCTTCTTCAAAACGCGAGTAAGCATCTGCCGACAACACTTCCGCCCATAAATAGCTGTAATAACCGGCCGCATAGCCCCCAGCAAAAATATGGCTGAACGCATGTGGGAAGCGACCCCAACTAGGTGAAGGCACCACCGCAACCATTTTCTTGACCTCAGCCAACGTTGGCAGGATCTGAGCCCCTTTTTCCGGGCTGTATTCGAAATGCATACGGAAATCAAACAGACCAAATTCCAACTGGCGCAGGATAAACAGCGCTGCCTGGTAGTTTTTCGCTGCCAGCATCTTGTTCAATAACGCTTCGGGTAAAGGTTCGCCGGTTTCAAAGTGACCAGAGATAAACGCCAACGCTTCCGGTTCCCAGCACCAGTTTTCCATAAATTGGCTTGGCAACTCCACCGCGTCCCAAGGCACGCCATTGATACCAGAAACACCCGCAGTATCGATCTGCGTCAACATATGATGTAAGCCATGACCAAACTCATGGAACAAGGTGGTGACTTCGTTATGAGTAAACAGCGCAGGTTGGTCACCTAGCGGGCGGTTAAAGTTACAAGTGAGGTAGGCCACCGGTTTTTGCTGTTCGCCATTGGCTTTACCCAAGCTGGCCACGCAATCGTCCATCCAGGCACCGCCGCGCTTGTGCTCACGAGCATACAAATCGAGATAGAAACTACCCCGCAGTTCACCCGCCGCATCAAACAGATCAAAGAAGCGCACTTCAGGATGCCAGGTATCCACATCCTTACGCTCTTTAGCAGTGATTCCGTAAATACGCTTCACCACTTCAAACAACCCTTCTAATGCACGCTGCTCCGGGAAGTAGGGCCGCAATTGTTCATCATTGATCGAAAACAGATGCTGTTTCTGTTTTTCACCGTAATAAGTGATATCCCAAGCTTCAAGCTGCTCCACACCATAGTGCTGTTTGGCAAAAGCACGTAGTTGGGCTAATTCTTGTTCTGCCTGTGGGCGCGCACGCTTCGCCAGGTCGTTCAAAAAATCGAGTACCTGTTGCGGGTTCTCGGCCATTTTGGTCGCCAATGACTTATCAGCATAACTGCCAAAACCTAACAGTTGGGCCAATTCATGGCGCAGAGCCAGCATTTCTGCCATCACTTCGCTGTTATCCCACTGGCCTGCATTTGGCCCCTGATCAGAGGCTCGGGTAGCAAAGGCACGATAAATTTCTTCACGCAGTGCCTGGTTATCCGCATAAGTCATCACCGGGAGATAACTTGGCATATCCAACGTCAACAGCCAGCCGGTCTGCTCTTTAGCCTGTGCCATCGCCTGCGCTTGGGCCAAGGCACTTTCTGGCAAACCACTCAACTGATTCACATCTGTAATCAGCTTGCTCCACCCCATGGTGGCATCCAGCACATTATTACTGTAGGTCGAACCCAGCTCAGACAGCCGAGCAACTATCTCACCATAACGCTGTTGTTTTTCCGCTGGCAGGCCAATACCTGATAACTCAAAATCACGCAGTGCATTTTCCACGGCTTTACGCTGTGGCTGGGTCAGCTTGGCAAAACCTTCCCCCTGCTTCAGATTGCAATAAGCCTGATACAACCCCGCATGCTGCCCCACCCAAGTGCCATACTCAGAAAGCAAGGGCAGCGCCTTCTCGTAGGCTTCGCGTAATTCTGGGCTGTTTTTCACTGAGTTCAGATGGCCTATTGGCGACCAGATACGGGCCAGACGATCATCAGATTCAGCCAGCGGCTGGCACAGATTTTCCCAGGTAAATGGGCCCGGTTGCGCCACCACAGACTCGACGGCAGCACGGCAGTCATTTAAGGCAGATTGCACTGCAGGCACAATATCTTCAGGGCGGATAGCCGAAAACGGAGGTAGGGAAAACGGTGTCAGCAACGGATTAGTCATAAGGAAAGTCCTGATTATGGTTGTTGACCCGAGGCAGAGTTCAGGTCAAATAATGTTAATTAACATGGTGCCAAGTGGCATGAAAATCAATGGCGCACCTGATAAAACCTGCCACCCAGTCTAACGATGAACACTATCTGGCGGTTAGGTCGCGTAACAAGTCAACGTCGTTCACTTTTTCTTGACCAGAAAGTTTATACTGTAGCCATTATCGGCCTTTATTACATTTTGCTCCACCAGGAGCGCAAGGAATAACCAGACGCCATGTTAAGTTACCGCCATAGTTTTCACGCTGGCAATCACGCCGACGTGCTCAAGCACACCGTGCAAAGCCTGATCATTGAGTCGCTGAAAGAAAAAGAGAAACCGCTACTCTATCTGGATACTCACTCCGGTGCTGGGCGCTATCAGTTAAGTGGCGAGCATGCCGAGCGCACCGGGGAATACCTGGACGGTATCGGTCTGGTGTGGCAGCGTGATGATCTGCCAACAGAAATGGCGGCCTATATGAGCGCCGTGCATAATTTTAATCGTTCCGGCACCTTGCGCTATTACCCCGGCTCCCCGTTGATTGCCCGCCAGTTACTGCGGCCACATGATAAAATTCATCTGACCGAATTGCACTCAACAGATTACCCGCTACTACGCAGCGAGTTCCAGAAAGACGAACGCGCCAAAGTGCTGCGTGCCGACGGTTATCAACAACTGAAATCACAACTGCCCCCCCTGTCTCGCCGTGGTTTCATCTTGATGGACCCACCTTATGAGCTCAAAACCGATTACCAAAACGTGGTAAGCGGTATTCAGGAAGGTTATAAACGTTTTGCCACCGGTACCTATGCATTGTGGTATCCGGTAGTACTGCGTCAGCAAATCAAGCGGATGCTCAAGGACTTGGAAGCAACCGGGATACGGCGCATCCTGCAAATTGAACTGGCAGTAAAACCAGACAGTGAACAACGGGGAATGACCGCATCAGGCATGATTGTGATTAATCCACCCTGGAAGTTGGAGCAGCAGATGAACAATGTGCTGCCATGGTTACATAAAGTGCTGGTACCCACGGGTATCGGTCACTATCTGGTGAACTGGGTGGTACCAGAATAAAAGTTAAACCCCAGTGGTTGCCGAACAGCGGCAACGGCGTTGAAACGGGCAGAGGCTAGGTTGTACCTATTACAACTATTGACGCAATCTTTGCGACAAAGCCCTGCCAAGCGTTAAACTTATCATTTTTTGAATCACAACTCGCATGGAAAACCCAGATGACGAAACATTACGATTATCTAGCAATTGGCGGCGGCAGCGGTGGTATCGCATCGATCAACCGGGCTGCCATGTACGGTCAGAAATGCGCCCTGATTGAAGCCAAAGAACTTGGTGGCACCTGCGTTAATGTGGGTTGTGTGCCGAAAAAGGTGATGTGGCATGCGGCACAAATCGCCGAGGCTATCCACCAGTATGGGCCGGATTACGGCTTTGATACCACCGTCAACCATTTTGACTGGCAACGTTTGATCGCCAACCGCACCGCTTATATTGACCGTATCCATACCTCTTACGACAATGTACTCGCTAAGAATAACGTTGACGTGATCAAGGGTTTTGCGCGTTTTATTGATGCGCATACCATCGAAGTCAACGGTGAAAGAATCACTGCCGACCATATTTTGATCGCCACTGGTGGTCGCCCCAATCACCCCGCTATTCCTGGGGCTGAATACGGCATTGACTCCGATGGCTTCTTTGCCTTGGATGCCATGCCAAAACGCGTCGCCGTGGTGGGCGCTGGCTATATTGCGGTAGAAATTGCCGGGGTGCTGAATGCACTGGGGGCAGAAACACATCTATTTGTACGTAAACATGCGCCGCTACGTAGCTTCGATCCTATGGTGGTAGAAACCCTGGTGGAAGTGATGAACACCGAAGGGCCAAGCCTACATACCGAATCTATTCCCCAATCCATCAGCAAAAATGCGGATGGCAGCCTGACACTGCGGTTGGAGAATGGCAAAACATTCACCGTCGACTCGCTGATCTGGGCCATTGGGCGTGAACCGGCAACCGATAACCTGAATTTGGCTGCTGCTGGTGTAAAAACCAATGACAAAGGCTATATCGAAGTCGATAAATTCCAGAACACCAACGTCAAAGGTATCTATGCGGTCGGTGACAATACCGGTGCGGTAGAACTGACCCCGGTGGCCGTGGCTGCCGGACGCCGCCTGTCTGAGCGCCTGTTCAACAATAAACCGGACGAACACCTAGATTACAGCAATATTGCTACCGTGGTATTCAGCCATCCACCAATCGGTACGATTGGTTTGACTGAACCGGCAGCAAAAGAAAAATTTGGCGCAGACCAGGTGAAGGTTTACAAAACGTCCTTCACCGCAATGTACAGCGCGGTCACCCAGCACCGCCAACCTTGCCGGATGAAACTGGTCTGCGTGGGTGAAGATGAGAAGATCGTCGGCCTGCATGGTATTGGCTTTGGGATGGACGAGATCTTACAAGGCTTTGCGGTGGCAATAAAAATGGGTGCCACCAAGAAAGATTTCGACAATACCGTCGCTATCCACCCAACAGCGGCAGAAGAGTTTGTCACCATGCGTTAATGGTACGAACTATACCCAAGCCCAGCGAATTGAATGGGCTTGGGTAGCCAACGTTTCATTTTGGCTTTTCACCTGCCAGTTAACGCTCCATATTGAAACACTTATCCTGCTATTTTGATTTATTGATAGCTGTCTCGAGAGAGATATTCGCGTTAACCATTGAACAGGGTGCCGTGAGGCCACAAGCCACCACACGATAATTAGCGCTGCCCTGATAAAAAACAGGACCCACATGGGATCCTGTTTTATCTGATTATATACAACGTAGCGTTATTAAATATCTATTTATTGATCAGCAGACCGCTTCTCTTTCATTTTCTCCATATGTTCCATCATTTTCTGTTCACGCTTTTGATAATTCTCGTTATATTGCTTTTTCTGCTCGGCAGTTAGCAGGTTATAGACTTTGTTTTCCGCTTTAGCTCGTTGCAACATGCGCTCAGTATGCACTTTGCTGATGGCATCAATCTCTGCTTTTACTTTGGCCTCATCAAAACTCTCGGAAGCCACCAGACGGTGCAATGCCTGGCGCTGACCTTTCGCTTCCTGGCTGAAATTTTGCTGCGATTCCTTCATGATATCGCGTACTTGTTGGCGTTGCTGTTCCGTCAAGTTCAGGCCCGCAAACAGCCCATCGTTGCCACGCCCTTCTTTACCACGCCCTTCTTTGCTGTGCCCTTTATGGTGCATCATTTTCGTTGGTGCGGTATCTGTAGCGGGTGCGGCCGTAGGCGCCGCGGCTGGTGCAGCCGTAGGGGCAGTGGCATCATCAGCCGCAAAGGCCATCGTGGTGCCGCCAAAAGCCAAAGTAGAAGCGATAAATAAAGCAGTAAGTTTACGCATAATTATTTCCTTAAAATTTGCCTTTTATCTGGAGCGTTGTTTATCAACATCGCTCACCAACCATACTATTCACATTGAGTATATAAACACGTTAAAAATTCAAAAAAGCAATGGGGCTGTTGTCGTGAAATAATAATATACCGACGAATATAGAGTAACCTAATGGAGTGTAAATATATTAAAATCAAAAATCACTTTATCGGTCAATTATGGATAAATTATGAATAATGTGTGAGTTATTAGGCTGGTTTAATATAATTAGCCATCAGTCTATGCAACTCGCCGATAAACGGCAACAGAACTATGTCAGATAAACAGAACCATGCTGAATAAACCGAGATAAACCCCATAATTTGAGCAAGCAACAAAAACGCTGCCCAAAGGTAAGCGATTTGAGACCGCTGATCGCGTTAGACACTGATAGCCAAGCTGCCAAGCAAGATGCCACCATCAACCAGCCGAGTCATGGTTCAAATCCTCTGCAACTTGAATCAACTTGGGTCTATACTTTAAATCATTCAAATTGCTTATCGTTGGCTGGCTATGACTTGTACAAATTTGAGTCTATATTGTTAATCACTGCCCCCGCACTCCCGCTTTTTAAGGAAGGATCATGTTCGCAGACCAGGGCCCCATGCTACTCAACGTTCATTTTGGCACTAGCAGCCCCTATTGGCACCTGACGTTCGACAGTAATGCGCTAGAGTTAACCGCTGTTAAAGGTAAAACACATATCGCAGTAGCCCTTAGCGACCTGGATGCAGCGAAAATCCGCCGTCTGAGTGGGGTCACCGCCAGTCTGGATCTCACTATTCAACTTGCCGGCGAACCTATTCATCTGCACTTGGTCGGGCGGCGAATCAATAAACTTGAATGGGGGGGAACCGCTTCAGCTTATACTGATACGCAGGCGGTAGCGCGTGACCTGGAACACGGTTTGTCATTTGCCGAACAAGTGGTTTCAGAAGCCAACTCCGTGATTGTGATCGTTGACCAACATGGGCGCGTTCAGCGCTTTAACCGCCTGAGTGAAGAATATACCGGTTTGCAAGAACAAGATGTGGTCGGCAAAAATGTCTTCCAGTTGTTTATGAGCCCCGAAGAGGCCAAAGCGTCACGCCGCAACATTCAGGGTTTCTTCCGTAACGGCTCCTCCTATGAAGTAGAACGCTTGATCAAAACCGTTAAAGGTGAACGATTATTCCTGTTTCGTAATAAATTTGTCCACAGTGGCAGTGGGAAAAAAGAGGTTTTCCTGATTTGTTCCGGTACAGATATCACGGAAGAGCGCCGGGCCCGGGAACATCTACGGGTGCTGGCCAATACCGACACTCTCACTAGTCTGCCAAACCGTAATGCAATTCAGGAATACATTGCTCGAGCGGTTAACGAACGTGGCGACAGCAGCGTCGGGTTGGTCTATTTGGACCTCGACAACTTTAAAAAAGTGAATGATGCCTATGGTCATATGTTTGGTGATCGTTTGCTGGTTGAAGTTTCCCGCTCTATTCTCAGTTGCCTTAATCATGGGGAAATTCTCGCCCGGCTGGGCGGGGATGAATTTTTGGTATTGGTATCGAAAGCTGACCAACACCAGCTAGAGGAGCTGGCTCAACGAATTATCGAACGGCTGAAACATCCCTTCCGCATTGGGCTGATCGAAGTTTATACCGGCTGTTCTATCGGCATCGCCTTGTGTCCAGAGCACGGGCACGACCTGGATAGCCTGATCCGGAGTGCCGATACCGCGATGTACGTGGCTAAAGAGAATGGTAAACGGACCTTTACTGTTTTCTCCCCCGAAATGAATCGGCGAGTAGCTGAATATATGTGGCTGGATACCAATCTACGCAAAGGACTGGAGCAAAATCAGTTGGTGGTGTATTACCAACCAAAGATCAACGCACACAGCGGTGAGGTGTGCAGCGTAGAAGCCTTGGTTCGCTGGGATTCCCCCGAACGAGGGTTAATCTCACCGCTACAGTTTATCTCTTATGCGGAAGAGTCTGGGTTAATCGCCCCTCTGGGTCGCTGGGTACTGGAAACTGCGGCTAAACAAGCCGCCAAGTGGCAACAGCAAGGCCTGAATATACGCGTCGCCGTTAACCTTTCTGCCCGGCAATTAGTTGATGATAGTGTCGTTGATGACTTTGTTCGGGTACAAAAGGAAAACCAACTTTCACCCGGTTCGCTGGACTTTGAGTTGACAGAAAGCAGCCTGATTGATGATGAAAACCGAGTACGTGAAGTCATCACTCAATTAAGAACGTTAGGCGCACAAGTACACCTGGATGATTTTGGTACCGGCTATTCTTCTCTGGCGCAACTTGCACGTATCCCGCTTGATGCCATTAAATTGGATCAAAGCTTTGTCCGTGGCGTCGATCTGAACCCAGTGGCGCAATCATTAATACGAGCCATTGTTGCAGCGGCAGAAGCGCTACAGTTCAAAGTGATTGCCGAAGGCGTGGAAACGGAAAGTGAGAGCAAATTCCTCGATAGTGTTGGCGTTGATGGAAAACAGGGCTTTTTGTTTGCACGGCCAATGCCTCCTGAACAGTTTGAGGCGTGGTTGCAATCGTATCGCCCGCAATCACCAGCACAGTGATGCGGGCGGGATTATTGCCATCATCTTTCAAGCGCCAGAAAGCGTTGTTACCACTTAGCTGTCACTTGAATAAACTTGGCTATAAAGGTTAACCAACGCGACGCAAACTAAGTGCATGCCGATCCTGCAGGGTGACCAACCGTTCAATATATACCCGGTCCTTCTCTTCAATGGTAAAGGTTGAGTGTACCCAATCCTCCGCAATATCCATCAGTTCGGAACGGGTCAGTTGGAGCACTCGCTGACGAGCACGCAGCATGGCACGCATACCGTTGAGTTTAGGTCGGATGGTATCAATAAAAGTTCGGGTTGCCATATAGGCATCCCCGGGTTGAAACAATTGATCCACCAGTCCACGGCTTTCAAACCATTCGGCGGTGTGAGATTCCCCCTTCCAGATCAACTCTTCTGCCAGACGCATCCCAGCCCTACGCGTAACCAGTGAATAACCACCCATACCCGGAAACAGATTGAAGGCGATCTCTGGGAACCCCATGCGTGCGTTGTTCTGCGCCAATACAAAATGGTGTGCCAGTGCCGCTTCAAACCCTCCACCTAGCGCACTTCCTTCCACCATCGCGATAGTTACGGCTCCAGTATCAAAACCACGAGCCGCAGCATGAACGCAATCAATACAGGCCCGTGCATAAGCCATCATGGCTTCATGTTGATTGTTTTTGATCGACTCGGCAAAGAAGTTCAAATCCCCGCCGACATTAAACATATTCGGCACCAACGACCCCGTCACCCAGAAGTCGAACTGCAGTGTCGACTCTTGCGCCACCCGCGCCAACGTCATGATGTCCTCAATCAGTTTCTGGTTAAAACAGGGGCGCGGTTCAGCTCGTAATAACATCCACATAATATGCCGCTCCTCTTCATAATAAGCAGAGAGTTGTGACAGATTGCCCGCTTCAGTAAATGGGCGGCAGTTTGGATGATTAAACAGTTTCATAGGACCTTCCTTTCTATCTATTGATAACAGGTAATAATCGTTTCAGCCGTTATGGCTGCAGTAGGCACAGCAACAACTTGAAAAACACTGCGCCATAAGATGAGTAGACGCTTTCCTGCTGGTTAACTAGATAAAAATTGAAGGAATTCAGATGAAGGGAATAGTTTTGCATTGCTTAAGTTTTTGCCGCACTATTCGTCACAAGAATTGACCAATCATGCTGAAAATTAAAGTATCGCGAGTATAATCAAAGCAATGTCGTATCATTTGTTGCTAAGGACATCACTACACAATGTCTATCGGATCAACCCCTAAGCCACCACACAAAACCACAGAGAAGCCACCAAGCGCCCCCAAAATTCCCCATCGAAAAGCAGATGGTGGTCTTGCTGGATTTTTCTCTTTGCTGGAACGTGTTAAAACCTGGCCCCGCATCGCTCACCTGTTGCGTGCCACAGATCGATTTAACGATCGCATGGGTAGCCAATTCGGTGCGGCCATTACCTATTTCTCTTTTCTCTCTCTTATCCCCATCCTGATGGTCTCATTTGCTGCTGTCGGTTTTGTGTTGGCCTCCAATCCCGACCTACTGGCGGAACTGATCAATAAAATCGCCAATAGCATCAGCGACCCTAGCCTTGCCAATACCTTGAAAAACACCGTGAACACAGCAATCCAGCAACGTACTACGGTGGGCCTGACAGGTTTGGCGCTGGCGCTCTATTCAGGTGTCAGTTGGATGGGTAACCTGCGTGAAGCGATCCGCGCCCAGTCATGTGACACTTGGCAACGCCGCTCACAGGATCAGGAAAAATTCTATTTCCGCTACATGCGTGACTTTGTTTCCCTTACTGGTCTGGTGGTGGCATTAATGGTGACGCTATCACTGACCTCTATCGCCGGTTCTGCCCAGGCGACTATCGTGCATTTACTGGGGCTGGATGACATTGAGTGGTTACGGCCAGCGATGACGCTAATTGCCCTGTCTATCTCAATCTTTGCCAATTACCTGTTATTTCTTTGGATCTTCTGGATGCTACCGCGCCATAAACCTGAGAAAAAAGCGCTGTTACGCGGTACGCTGATCGCCGCTATCGGTTTCGAAGTCATTAAGTTTGTAATGACAATGACGCTCCCTCAAGTGGCCAGGTCCCCTTCTGGCGCAGCCTTTGGTTCGGTCATTGGGTTGATGGCGTTCTTTTACTTCTTCGCACGCTTAACACTGTTTTGTGCCGCCTGGATTGCTACGGCGCAATACCCAAAAAATAAAACGCCACCGCAGGTAAAGTGAACACCGGTGTTGGTCGAATTGCTACCAATCGCAGTGTGCTGAATGCCGTTTTAATCAGCTTGAGTGGGGGAAATAGCATAACAAACTACTTCCTCACTTTTCTTTCCCCTTTTACCAGCGTTTATTCCTAACAATGGCGAGCTTATCCAACGTTAAAACTATAGATGTGCTCTCTTTTAAGACATTGGACTTTTTAACCTGTATTGACTGAGCGACTATTATTTCTGCCGTTGAAAAGGGATTTTGCTATGACTAAGATGGCCCTTTAAACTTTAAAAATTATTTTAAGAAATAACTATGCAACCCACCACAACCACAACTCTGGATGCAGAAGAAACCGCTGTACCCGTTAACTCCCGGGGAAAAGTGCTTGTCGCCTCTCTGGTCGGTACTGCCATTGAGTTCTTCGATTTCTATATCTATGCCACAGCGGCGGTAATCGTATTTCCTCATATTTTCTTCCCACAAGGCGACCCTGCGGCTGCCACCTTGCAATCATTGGCAACCTTCGCCATAGCCTTTATTGCACGCCCCATCGGTTCTGCCCTGTTTGGCCACTTCGGTGATCGGGTCGGGCGCAAAGTCACCTTGGTTGCCTCGCTACTGACCATGGGGATTTCAACCGTATTCATCGGCCTGTTACCCACTTATGAAACCATTGGCATCTTAGCACCGATTCTGCTGGCACTAGCCCGCTTCGGCCAAGGATTGGGTCTGGGGGGAGAATGGGGCGGGGCAGCGCTGTTAGCCACCGAGAATGCACCACCACGCAAGCGTGCACTCTATGGTTCATTCCCACAGTTGGGAGCACCCATCGGCTTTTTCTTCGCTAACGGCACATTCCTGCTGCTTTCCTGGATATTGACTGACCAGCAATTTATGACCTGGGGTTGGCGGGTGCCGTTTATTCTTTCTGCCGCACTGGTCATCGTTGGCCTTTATGTACGTATGTCTCTGCATGAAACACCGGTGTTTACCAAGGCGGCCAAAGCGGGCAAACAGGTAAAAATCCCTCTCGGGACCTTGCTGACCAAACATATGAAAGTCACCATTCTCGGTACCTTCATCATGTTGGCTACCTATACCCTGTTCTATTTGATGACCGTTTATTCAATGACCTTCGGGACCACCCCCGAACCTTTAGGGCTGGGTTACTCACGCAATACCTTCCTGTGGATGCTGATGGTCGCCGTCATTGGTTTTGGTGTTATGGTGCCAATTGCCGGTCTTTTGGCTGATGCCTTTGGTCGCCGTAAAACGATGATCACCATTACACTGATGATGATCGGTTTCTCCTTCTTATTCCCAAGCATGTTAGGCTCTGGTAATCAGGTGCTGGTCATGGCTTTCCTACTCCTCGGATTAAGCCTGATGGGCCTGACCTTCGGGCCTATGGGTGCATTACTACCAGAGCTGTTCCCCACCGAGGTACGCTACACCGGTGCGTCATTCTCTTATAATGTCGCCTCTATTCTCGGTGCTTCGGTAGCGCCTTACATTGCCACCTGGTTAGGCAATAATTTTGGGCTGTTTTATGTGGGTATGTATTTGGCGGCGATGGCTAGCCTGACACTGATCGCACTGCTGGTACTAAAAGAAACCCGGCATAAGTCGTTGTAATATTATCTTGGCCCCTGCAGCAGGGGCCATTGATTGCCCGGTTTTCGCAAACAGACAAGACTCACTTTTCATTCATAGCGGTAATGACCGAGTTACATTTGGAACAGCGCTGAAACAGCCTATTCAATGCGCTGGTTGCTGCACCTTTCTATTAGCCTCTGAGTGTTCCTTTCAAACCAGCTACCCGTCAATAAATCTGAAAAGACCTACGGTTAAAACGCTCGCAATGTGAAAGGTGATGATGATATAGGTACCCCATCAACGGGTTTTCTGATCAGGCTCATAAAGCGATTAAAACGGTGTTTTATTTCTATTGACTCGATTCTGCCTTACGTTGAGACTATAGCCATAGCCTCAACCAGACTCATTGTGAAACCAGGAATTCTCATGAACAGCAAAAACCTCGCCGTTATTGGCGAATGCATGATCGAATTGTCGCAAAAAGGCGCTGACCTCAGCCGCGGATTTGGTGGTGACACGCTTAATACCGCCGTTTATATCGCTCGTCAGGTGCCACAACAAGCACTGAACGTCCACTATGTCACCGCAGTGGGTACTGATAGTTTTAGCCGGGAAATGCTACAAGCCTGGCAACAGGAGCAGGTGAAAACCGACCTGGTACAGCAGTTGGACAATAAACTGCCTGGGCTGTATTTCATCGAAACTGACGCCAGCGGTGAACGCACCTTCTATTACTGGCGCAATGATGCTGCCGCCCGTTACTGGCTAGATAGCCCACAAGCAGAGAGCTTGTGCGCGCAATTAGCAAAATTTGATTACCTTTACCTCAGTGGTATCAGCGTCGCGATTCTTAACCCTGCCAGCAGGGAAAAACTGTTGGCCTTGTTACGCCAATGCCGCGCCAATGGCGGCAAAGTGATTTTCGATAACAACTACCGACCACGCCTGTGGCAAAGCAAGGAAGAGACTCAACAAGTTTATCGTGATGTCCTCTCTTGTACCGATATCGCTTTCCTGACATTGGATGATGAAGATTTACTGTGGGGCCAACAACCGGTTGAGCAGGTGGTGAACCGTACCTGCGGCTTTGGTGTCAACGAAATCGTGATTAAACGCGGGGCGGATTCTTGCCTGGTGTTCAGTGCAGAGGGTAAGGCTGATGATGTGCCAGCAGTCAAATTGCCCAAAGAAAAAGTCATTGATACTACCGCGGCAGGGGACTCCTTCAGCGCCGGTTATCTGGCAGTACGCTTGACCGGTGGTGATGTCGTTAGTGCCGCCAAACGCGGTCACCTGACGGCTAGCACCGTGATCCAATACCGTGGGGCCATCATTCCCCTTGAAGCCATGCCACAGTAACTTTCTGTTATCTGAAAATAGATAAGGCCAGCAATGATGCTGGCCTTGTTATTTATACTGCCTCAAATGCGACAGCATAGATCATGATAGCTGAAGGTTAGCCTGCAACCGCGATACGCTTCATATCGGTCATATAGCCACGCAGTTTGCGGCCAATAGACTCGATTGGGTGATTACGCACGGCTTCGTTCACATCACGTAACTGCGCATTATCAACGGCAGTACCCGTCACTGGCTTGCCCAAATCACCCGCTTGCAGGGTAGTCATAAACTCTTTCAGCAATGGCACTGCCGCATAAGAGAATAGATAGTTACCATATTCTGCGGTATCAGAGATAACCACGTTCATTTCATACAGACGCTTACGTGCGATAGTGTTAGCAATCAGTGGCAGCTCGTGCAGTGATTCGTAGTAAGCAGACTCTTCGATAATGCCGGAATCAACCATAGTTTCGAAAGCCAGCTCAACCCCCGCCTTCACCATAGCGACCATCAACACGCCGTTATCGAAATACTCTTGTTCACTGATTTTTCCAGCAAACTGCGGGGCAGTTTCAAACGCTGTTTTACCGGTTTCTTCACGCCAGGTCAGCAGTTTGACATCGTCTGCTGCCCAGTCAGCCATCATACCGCTGGAGAATTCACCAGAGATGATGTCATCCATATGCTTTTGGAACAATGGCGCCATAATGCCCTTCAACTGCTCAGACAGCGCATAAGCACGCAGTTTTGCCGGGTTGGACAGGCGATCCATCATCAATGTGATCCCGCCTTGCTTCAACGCTTCGGTGATGGTTTCCCAACCGAACTGAATCAGTTTTTCTGCATAAGCTGGGTCAGTACCTTCAGCCACCAGCTTGTCGAAGCACAGCAGTGAGCCGGCTTGCAGCATACCGCACAGAATGGTCTGCTCACCCATCAGGTCAGATTTGACCTCAGCAACGAAGGAAGACTCCAGCACCCCGGCACGGTGGCCGCCAGTCGCTGCGGCCCATGCCTTGGCAATGGCCATCCCTTCACCTTTAGGATCATTTTCCGGGTGAACCGCAATCAGGGTTGGCACACCAAAACCACGCTTGTATTCTTCACGGACTTCAGTACCTGGGCACTTAGGAGCAACCATCACTACCGTGATGTCCTTACGGATCTGCTCCCCCACTTCAACCACGTTGAAACCATGGGAGTAACCCAGTGCCGCACCGTTCTTCATCAATGGCTGTACCGCACGCACCACAGCAGAGTGCTGCTTGTCTGGAGTCAGGTTGATCACCAGATCGGCTTGTGGGATCAGTTCTTCATAAGTACCGACCTTGAAGCCATTCTCGCTCGCTTTACGCCATGAGGCACGTTTCTCATCGATAGCTTCTTTACGTAAGGCATAGGCGATGTCTAAACCTGAATCACGCATGTTCAGACCCTGGTTCAGACCCTGTGCGCCACACCCGACAATCACCACTTTTTTCCCTTTCAGGTAACCCGCTTCATCAGCAAATTCATCACGGCCCATAAAACGGCACTTACCCAATTGCGCCAACTGCTGACGCAGGTTCAATGTGTTGAAATAGTTAGCCATCGTGCTACTCCGGTTAAATTTTGTCTTGTTCCCCTTGTCTTTCCCCTGGCTGTGGTAACGCCATCAGCTAAAAGGGAAATCCATAGGGTCTAGGTTTTTATCCCCGTACCGTAGTGCGGGGGCGATTGAGTTCACTGTATAACAGGAATTGCATTGCTTAAATTGATATATTACGAATGTGATATTGCAATTTATGCAAGGTTTCTGCTGCGAGTGTACTGATATGGACTTACGTGACCTAAAACTGTTCCTGCATCTTACTGAAAGTCATCACTTTGGTCGAACCGCCAAAGCCATGCACGTCAGCCCCTCCACGCTCTCTCGCCAGATCCAGCGGTTGGAGGAATTCCTTGGACAACCGCTGTTTTTACGAGACAACCGCACCGTGCAATTGACCGATGCGGGTGAACAGCTAAAAGTTTTCGCCCAACAAACACTACTACAATATCAGCAATTAAAACATGCTATTGGGCAACATGGCCCGTCGTTAAGTGGCGAACTGCGTCTATTCTGTTCAGTCACTGCCGCTTACAGCCACCTGCCACCGATCCTTGATCGCTTCCGTGCGAAACACCCACTGGTAGAAATCAAGTTAACCACCGGTGATGCCGCCGATGCGGTAGACAAAGTGCAATCTAATGAAGCTGATCTCGGCATCGCTGGCCGACCAGAAACGTTACCGACCAGCGTGGCGTTCACCCAAATCGGTGAGATCCCGCTGGTCCTGATTGCACCGGCACTCCCCTGTACTGTGCGTACCCAGGCTTTTGCCGAACAACCAGACTGGGCCAATATCCCCTTTATCCTGCCTGAACACGGCCCCTCACGAAAACGGATTGAACTGTGGTTCCGCCGCCAGCACATCACCAACCCATTGATCTACGCCACGGTGGGGGGGCATGAAGCGATTGTCTCCATGGTGGCGTTAGGCTGCGGCATCGCCTTGATCCCTGGCGTAGTGGTCGATAACAGCCCAGAACCGGTGCGCAACCGTATTTCTCTCTTGGGGAATGTTTCGATGGTTGAACCATTCGAATTAGGGGTCTGTGTGCAGAAAAAACGCCTTAACGAACCACTGATTGAGGCGTTTTGGCATTTACTGTGATGGGTGATCGGGAGCTATAAGTCTTCTGGGGAGATCTGTTTCATCGCCTCCACCTGCATCAACCACTGGTAAAGCGGCTCCAATTGCTGGAAACCTTGCGCCAAGAGGGAAACCAATTCAGCGCTGAACAGTTTCTCTACTTGAACGTCGGTGACCATGACCGCAAAGGATTTACGGTTATACCAGGTGGCAATATCTGTCGCCTGATCTTTGACCAGTGGACGTTTGTAGCTTTCCCCCACCAGCTCAAACGGCGCTCGGCAACACTCTGCTGCGCCTAAAAACTGCTGTGGCCGGCGTTGTAGCGTATGGCGAAACAGATCCATCGTCGGTTTGTTGGCACAATAATAACCCAACCCATAGCGCAGCATATCTGGACCCAACTCGAAGAAATAGGCAGGAGCATCCTTCCAGTCCTTGCTGGCACGCTTGAACGTTAACCACAGACGGCTACGGTAACGGGATTTGTCATGGGAAAAACGCGTGTCACGGTGGATGCGCGACAACGTTTTGCCAATGGCTGGGCGCGTTTCAAACTGTGGGTCAATCATCAACATCGTCGGCGCAAGGGCAGCCACCAGCTGACGAAACGGCATTAATAACTCATGGTCATAGACATCTCGATGGGCGTCAAACCACGCTTTATCATTCTCGATTCGCACCTGTTGCAGAAAATTCAGCCCTTGCTGGCTAAAGCCGGTGAATTCACTGGTCATATTGTTGTCCTTGCTTTATACCCGTCGCCAATGAAACTGCAGGGGTGTTGACTACGCTCGTTCGCCCTAGTCACATAGTTATCTATGCTCCCAGGGAGTTATGAACCTCTTCCATGAGGTTCACCCTACGGGCCAACGCAAGCGTTGTTCAAATCGGTTCCTGACCGATTTGTCGCTCACTTGTCGCGTTACTCGGCACAAGGCCTCGCCCTAAAGGGCCAGCGCAAGCGCTGTTCAAAACGCCCTGCGTTTTGTCCTGCAACTTTATTGAACTTGGGTATAGATGTTATCCCTGCAGAAAGAAACTGAATGCCGGGTTATTGGTTTCATTGTGGCAATCGTAACCCAAGGCGGTCAGATGTTGTTCAAACTCCGGCTCGTTTTGGGAAAGCTCAAAACCTGCCAGTACGCGGCCAAAGTCAGTACCGTGGCTACGATAGTGGAACAGGGAAATATTCCAGTAAGTCCCCAAGGTTTGCAAAAACTTAAGCAGTGCCCCTGGCGATTCCGGGAATTCGAAACTGTACAACCGCTCATGCAACGGTTTTGTCGGGCGGCCCCCCACCATATAGCGTACATGCAGTTTCGCCATCTCATCATCAGACAGGTCCACTACCTGATAACCCCCATGGCTTAACAGATCAATGATCTCCTGACGCTCAACACGCCCTCGGGTCAATCGGACCCCGACAAAGATACAGGCGTTGCGAGCATCCGCGTAACGGTAGTTAAACTCGGTTACTGAGCGACCGCCCAATAACTGACAAAACTTCAGAAAGCTCCCTTTCTGCTCGGGGATGGTCACGGCCAACAGAGCTTCACGCTGTTCACCTAATTCGCAACGTTCAGAGACATAGCGCAGGCCGTGGAAATTCACATTGGCACCAGAAAGAACATGCGCCAGCCGTTCACCCTGAATATGGTGCTGCTGCACATACTTCTTCAACCCCGCCAACGCCAAAGCTCCCGAGGGCTCAGCAACCGCTCGCACATCTTCGAACAGATCTTTCACAGCAGCGCAGATGGCATCACTATCAACGGTGATCACATCATCGAGATACTCACGGCACAAACGGAAGGGTTCATCACCAATACGTTTTACAGCGACCCCTTCGGCAAACAGGCCAACACGCGCCAGATCAACCGGGTGACCCGCATCCAATGCGGCACGCAAACAGGCAGAGTCCTCTGCCTCCACGCCAATCACTTTGATTTGTGGCATCAACTGTTTGATCAGTACTGCCACCCCAGCGGCCAAGCCGCCGCCGCCAACCGGTACAAAAACCCGATCCAGATGGGCATCCTGCTGCAACAACTCCATGGCCAGCGTACCCTGCCCGGCAATCACCGCCGGATGATCAAAGGGGGGTACAAAAGTCATACCCTGTTGCTCGGCAAGTTCAATCGCCTTGGTTTTGGCTTCATCAAAATTGGCACCATGCAACAGCACTTCACCACCGAAACCACGCACCGCATCAACTTTGATATCAGCGGTGGCGACTGGCATCACAATAAGGGTACGGATCCCCAGGCGGTTACCGGAAAACGCCACCCCTTGCGCATGATTACCCGCAGAAGCCGTGATTACACCACGGGCTCTTTGCTCATCATTCAGGCTGGCAATCATCGCGTAGGCCCCACGCAATTTGAAGCTATGCACTGGCTGGCGGTCCTCACGCTTGACCAGAATGGTATTACCAAGGCGTAAAGAGATTTTGTCCATTGGCTCTAACGGGGTAACCTGCGCCACCTCGTAAACGGGCGAGCGGAGAACCGCTCGCAAATATTCCGCGCCACAAGGAGCTTCGGGTAAGGGTTGAGATACCGCCATCGTCATTAGCCTCCTAGCTTGCTTTTATCACGGACCGCACCTTTATCAGCGCTGGTCGCTAACGACGCATAAGCACGTAGCGCATAGGACACCTGACGCTCACGGGCTTTCGGTGTCCAAGCTGCTTCACCACGAGCCAGTTCCGCCTGACGACGCGCCGCCAGAACACTCTCTGGGACATCCAGCACCATACTGCGTTGCGGAATATCAATGTCGATCATGTCGCCCTCTTCGATCAACGCAATCAAGCCGCCATTGGCCGCCTCAGGGGAAACGTGACCAATTGATAAACCGGATGTACCACCGGAGAAGCGACCATCGGTGATCAACGCACAGGCTTTACCTAACCCCATGGACTTCAGATAGGTTGTCGGGTAGAGCATTTCTTGCATGCCCGGCCCGCCTTTTGGCCCTTCGTAGCGAATAACCACCACATCACCGGCCACCACTTTGCCCCCCAGGATAGCCTCAACGGCACAGTCCTGGCTCTCATACACTTTTGCCGGCCCACGGAATATCAGGTTGTCCTTATCCACACCCGCGGTTTTGACGATACTGCCATCTTCTGCCATATTGCCGAACAACACCGCCAGTCCACCTTCCAGGCTGAACGCATTCTCCAGCGAGCGGATGCAACCCTCAACACGATCATCATCCAAGGTATCCCAACGGCAATCCTGCGAAAATGCCTGAGTAGTACGAATACCTGCTGGCCCGGCGCGGAACATCTTTTTCACGGCATCATCTTTGGTCAGCACGATGTCGTATTTTTCCAATGTTTCAGGCAGCTTCAACCCCAGGACGTTGTTGACATCACGGTTTAGCAAACCGGCACGGTCCAACTCCCCCAGAATCGCCAATACACCACCAGCGCGGTGCACATCTTCCATATGGTATTTTTGCGTACTGGGTGCCACTTTGCACAAGTGCGGTACCTTGCGGGAGAGCCGGTCTATATCCGCCATGGTGAAATCAATCTCACCTTCCTGCGCCGCTGCCAGCAAGTGCAGAACGGTGTTGGTGGAGCCACCCATGGCAATGTCCAACGTCATGGCGTTTTCGAATGCCGCCTTGTTGGCGATACTGCGTGGCAGTACGTTGGCATCATCTTGCTCGTAGTAACGTTTGCATAAATCAACGATGCGCCGCCCCGCATTCAGGAACAGCTCTTTACGATCAGCGTGAGTCGCCAGCAGCGACCCATTACCCGGCAGTGATAAGCCAAGCGCTTCTGTCAGGCAGTTCATTGAGTTAGCGGTAAACATGCCCGAACAGGAACCACAAGTTGGGCAAGCAGAACGCTCGATTTGTTCACTGTCAGCATCGCTGACATTTGGGTTGGCCCCCTGGATCATCGCATCGATCAAATCCAGCTTGATGATTTGGTCTGAAAGTTTGGTTTTCCCCGCTTCCATTGGGCCACCTGAAACAAAGACTACCGGAATATTGAGGCGCAGTGAGGCCATCAGCATTCCTGGGGTGATCTTGTCACAGTTAGAGATACACACCATGGCATCAGCGCAATGGGCATTCACCATATATTCCACGGAATCAGCAATCAGCTCGCGGGACGGCAGAGAGTAAAGCATGCCACCATGGCCCATAGCGATACCATCATCCACGGCGATGGTATTGAATTCCTTGGCTACCCCACCAGAAGCTTCTATCTGTTCCGCGACCAATTTGCCCAGATCACGCAAGTGCACATGGCCTGGAACAAACTGGGTAAAGGAGTTGACCACCGCAATAATCGGTTTACCGAAATCAGCGTCGGTCATCCCCGTGGCGCGCCACAAAGCGCGAGCTCCCGCCATGTTGCGGCCGTGGGTGGTGGTGGCAGAACGGTACTTAGGCATGCTTTCTTTACTCCAAATATATTATTTATATCCCCCAAGTGACGTCGAAAGGGCGACAAGCCGTCACTGACATCAACTTGGGTATAACCACGGCATCTTGACGATGCGGCGGACAGTTTGTTATTGATTCACCGGATCCAACCAGCCGTATTTATCGTCGGTCTTGCCGGTAAACAGGCCAAAGAACGCCTGCTGGATCTGTTTGGTGATAGGGCCACACTTGCCGATCCCTACCTGAATGCCATCCACACTACGTACCGGGGTAATTTCTGCCGCAGTACCGGACATAAACACTTCGTCGGCCAAATATAACGACTCGCGGGAAAGCACCTGTTCACGGACTTCAAAGCCCATATCTTGCGCCAGTTTAATGATCGCATCACGGGTGATACCCGGTAGAGCAGAAGAGGTAAACGGCGGGGTAAACAGGACACCGTCTTTCACTTCAAACAAGTTCTCCCCCGCCCCTTCAGAGATATAACCATGAACATCGAGTGCAATGCCTTCCTGATAACCATGGCGGCGAGCTTCACTGCCCACCAGCAAGGAGGAAAGATAGTTGCCACCGGCTTTAGCAGCGGTAGGTAGCGTATTGGGTGCCACACGGTTCCAGGAAGAGACCATCGCATTAATACCTTGGTCCAATGCATCCTCCCCCAGATAAGCCCCCCAAGGGAATGCAGCAATAATCACGTCAGTTTTATAGCCATCTGGCGGATTGACCCCCATCCCCACATCACCAATAAACACCAGCGGACGAATATAAGCACTCACCAGATTGTTTTTACGCAGTGTTGCTCGGCAGGCTTCCATCAGTTCATCGACAGTTTGCGCCACTGGCATACGATAAATTTTTGCCGAATCATGCAGACGTTGCATATGTTCACGATGGCGGAAGACAACCGGGCCCAGATAGGAATCATAGCAGCGTACACCTTCAAACACCGAGGTCCCATAATGCAACGCATGTGACATTACGTGTACCTTGGCATCCGCCCAGGGAACCATATCGCCATTGAACCAAATGTAATCGGCTTTCTTGGTCATGTTCTATTCCTTCTTGCGCCATCAGGCACGTATCTGTTGTGCGGTTTGCTGCTGGATCTCAACACTGGAGATATCCATCAACTTACTTAACTGGGATGACAGTAAATCTACAGGACGTTGGCTGGCAACTGTCAATTCAATATTAATTTCGTCGCCGTTAATTTCTGTTGCCATATTCATCGCGCAGACCTGGAAACCACGATGACGTACAACGCGCAGTACCCGCTCTAATGTTTCAGGGCGGAAGCGGGCCTGGATCGAGAGTTGATGCTGCATCATGATACTTTCTCCAACATGGTTTCGTTACCTGCACCTGGCGGGACCAATGGCCAGACGTTCTCAAGTTCATCAATGGAAACCTGCAACAGATAAGGCCCTTGGCTGTTAAATAAAGCGTCAAGTGCGTCTGCAACCTGATCTTTGCGGGTAATGCGTTGGCCCGGGATACCGAATGCGCTGGCCAGAATCAGAAAATCGGGGTTATCGGAAAGGTTGGTTTCGCTGTAACGTCCATCAAAAAACAGTTGTTGCCACTGGCGAACCATCCCTAAACGCTGGTTATCCAGTAACACAATCTTCAACGGCAACTGTTTTCGTTTTATCGTCCCCAGCTCTTGCACATTCATCATAAAAGAACCATCTCCAGAGACACAGATCACCGTATCTTCCGGACGCGCCATCTGGGCACCCACCGCCGCAGGAATACCAAAGCCCATGGTCCCCAATCCACTGGAAGTAATGAAATTCTCTGGCCGCGTGAAGCTCATGTGCTGTGCTGCCCACATCTGGTGCTGACCCACATCGGTTGTGACGACGGCGTTAGCAGGCATACGTTCAGACAATTGTTTAAGTAACAGCGGGGCGTAGATGGGTTGGCCGGGGTGATCATAGCGCCAAGGATGGGTTTCTTTCAGTTCCGCTATTCGTTGCAGCCAAGGGGAGATATTCAACGGTTGCTGCAATACCGGCAGCAATTTTTTCAAATCCCCTTGTAGAGCAACATGCGCCTGACGTAGTTTGCTCATCTCCGCGGGGTCAATATCCATATGGATCACCTTGGCCTCGGGCGCGAAAGTATTCAGCTTGCCGGTCACCCGATCATCAAAACGAGCACCAACCGCAATCAACAAATCGCACTCCTGGACAGCAAAGTTGCCGGCTTTAGTCCCGTGCATACCCAACATGCCAAGGTAGTATGGAGAATTGGCATCTGCAGCCCCCAAGCCTTTCAAGGTCACCACGGTTGGGATTTGTGTAATAGCAGTGAACTCGCGCAGTTCCGCTACTGCCTGTGCTATGCCGACTCCGCCCCCCACATACAGCATCGGCTTTCTCGCTTGTGTCAGCAATTGTGCCGCAGCAGCCAGTTCAGCGGTGGGCTGCGCCAGTGTATCTTCCACCGGGCTCAAATGAGGCGGTAAATCGCCTTGTGCTAATTGGATATCTTTGGGGATATCGATCAACACCGGGCCAGGACGGCCACTGGTAGCAATGGCAAAGGCTTCCGTCATAATACCTGGCAGGGCTTCCAGCGACTCCACCAGAAAACTGTGCTTGGTACAAGCCAAAGAAAGACCCAGAACATCGACTTCCTGAAACGCGTCGGTACCAATAAACGCAGAACCTACCTGACCCGTGATGGCGACCACCGGTACTGAATCAAGCAGCGCATCGGCCAAACCGGTGATCAGGTTAGTGGCCCCAGGGCCGGAAGTCGCAATACAGACCCCCACTTTACCGCTGGAGCGGGCGTAACCAATCGCCGCAATCACTGCCCCCTGTTCATGACGGCATAGTAAGTGTTCGACTCCACCATCATATAGCGCATCGTACACTGGCATGATAGCCCCACCCGGATAGCCGAATACCGTATCCACGCCTTGAGCTCGCAATGCTTGAACTACCCACTGGGCACCATTCATGGCTGTTTCCTCACATTGCTGTGGGAAGTGCAGTTTATTCTGTGACTCATCCTCTGCTCCTTATGTCCTTTTCTTTCGGCATAAAAAAACCCCCGAACTTTTGGGTACGGGGGTTATCTTGCGATTCCGGCTTGTTTTCTAAGCCTTTCTTCGTCCAAGTGCCGCCCCGCACGGTGGGATAATAATCACCACCACACTAATCACGACTAGGCTAATCACTTGGGCTAGGGCTTTCATAATCGAGTTGTTCACTGTATTCATCTTGAACCGATGTATACAGAGTTATCACAGTCACGAGTGAAATGGCAACTTTTTTTTGCGCTATTATTCGACTCAAACTAAAAACACCGGATAAAAACTGCCATAAATTCAATCAATAAAGCGGGATAGTGGCCTGCTATTCCTGCCCCCGAAAATACCTGGCAATAGTGAAAACTCAACAGTGCCGAACCCTAAACCCGCTAGCGACTGACCTCACATGCGAACTGCTTAGAAAAAACCTAGCAGCTCACAGCAATAAATCAATTTTGATTTCCTGTTACTTCGCAAGTTAATCACACGCCAACAGCCAGCGCCTGAGACATCGCGCATGATATTGCCATCAGCAAGGAGAATAATATGTCACTGGCAGTCATTTATACCCGCGCCATAATCGGTGTGCAGGCGCCCTCGGTCATGGTAGAAGTTCATATCAGTAATGGCTTGCCTGGCCTCACCTTGGTTGGCCTACCGGAAACAACAGTAAAAGAGGCCCGTGATCGAGTACGCAGTGCATTAATCAATAATGGGTTCACCTTCCCCGCTAAGCGCATCACCATCAACCTGGCCCCGGCTGACCTCCCCAAAGAAGGGGGGCGTTATGACTTGCCTATTGCATTAGGTATTCTCGCCGCGTCACAACAGCTCCCCAAAGATAAGCTGGCTGATTACGAGTTCCTCGGCGAATTAGCGCTTACCGGTGCATTACGCGCCGTCTACGGGGCCATTCCCGCCGCAATTGCGGCAACTGAGGCCAAGCGCGAACTGATTTTGGCCACCGCTAACGGTAAAGAGACCGGGCTACTGCCAAACAACCAAACCCGCGTAGCGGAACATTTACTGGATGTCTGTGCATTCTTGCAGGGTAAAAAAGAACTCGCATTCGCTGTTGCGCAGCCTACTAGCCCAATCTCAACTGAAGGTGCAGACCTGCAGGAGGTTATCGGCCAGGAACAAGCTAAACGAGCACTGGAAATCGCGGCAGCGGGTGGCCATAACCTATTGCTGCTCGGCCCACCAGGTACCGGCAAGACCATGCTGGCTAGCCGTCTTAATGGACTATTACCCCCATTAAGCGACCAGGAGGCACTGGAAAGCGTCGCCATTGCCAGTTTATTGCATAACCCAGATGAAACCTTACCCTGGCACCAACGGCCATTTCGTGCCCCACACCACAGCGCATCAATGGCCGCATTGGTTGGTGGCGGAACGTTACCACGCCCCGGGGAGATATCGCTGGCCCATAATGGCGTGCTGTTTCTTGATGAGTTACCGGAATTCGAACGCCGGGTACTGGATGCATTGCGTGAACCCCTGGAATCCGGTGAAATTATAATTTCACGTGCTGCGGCCAAAGTGCGGTTCCCTGCCAGGGTACAATTGATTGCCGCAATGAACCCTAGCCCAACCGGGCACTACCAAGGCGTTCATAACCGCACACCACCACAACAGATCTTACGTTACCTCGGGCGGCTCTCAGGCCCCTTTCTTGATCGATTTGATTTATCCATTGAAGTACCACTATTACCGCCAGGTATGCTCGGTAAGCAGCGCCATGCTGGGGAAAGCAGCCTACAGGTCCGCCAGCGAGTATTACAAGCACGCGAGCGCCAACTGGAACGGGCAGGGAAAGTAAACGCGTTATTGAACAATCGTGAAATAGACCGCGATTGTCATTTACTCACCGCAGATGCGGAGTTTTTGGAAAAAACGCTAAATAAACTGGGATTATCAGTTCGTGCCTGGCATCGAATATTGAAAGTGGCTCGCACGCTGGCAGATTTGGCAGGGGAAAAAGATATCGATAAACGCCACCTCAGTGAAGCGCTGAGCTACCGCAGAATGGATCGCCTGTTGCTACAATTGCACCGTAGCCTGGCGTAAAAATGGGGCCGAGGGCCCCATGATGATTAATCGTCGCTTTCAGTGTAGTCTTCTACCGCATCAGCCTGTGGTTTGCCACCAGACAGGGTATGGAATTTTTTCGGGCGGCGAATACGCGCCAGATATTTCGACCATACTTTTTCTTGTTCCGTCACCGGTTCACGCTCGCCAAGACACACAGCAACGAACTGCCGCTCCTCTTCGGTCGCTGGCTGGCGTTTACCAGAATCCAACTCATTGAACGCATACCCAAAGCGCTCTAGCAATTGCGCTTCTTTAATGGTGAAATCGCCGTGACGGGAAAACCCGCGAGGATAGTGTTTATTATCAAAAAAACGATTGTTCGTGATGAAGCTATCCGCCATCTGACACGCTCCTAATTCTCTTATAGCCTTGCTACTTATGGCGCGGAGTATTAGATAGGCTTGAGACTGTGTAAAACAAAACATTTAAATCTTAACGACAAAAAAAATTGGAGATGGGTGTGGATACCGAATTACTGAAAACCTTTCTGGAGGTCAGTAGAACGCGTCACTTTGGCCGAGCAGCGGAATCCCTATACTTAACGCAATCTGCGGTAAGTTTTCGTATCCGCCAGCTTGAAAATCAATTAGGTACGAATTTATTTACCCGACACCGTAATAACATCCGTCTGACGCCCGCCGGGGAACGATTGTTACCCTACGCAGAAGACCTGATGAATACCTGGCAACTGGCAAAAAAAGAGGTCGTTAGATCGCTACAGCACACTGAACTGTCGATAGGTGCGACAGCAGCGCTCTGGGAGGCCTGCTTGACCCCTTGGTTACAATCACTCTACCAGCAGCGTGAAGCCCTACAGCTTGAAGCCAGGATAGCGTTACGCGACTCACTGGTAAAACAACTCCATGAAAGGCAACTCGACTTACTGATCACCACCGAACCGCCAAAAATGGATGAGTTAGCAAGCCAGTTAATGGGGAACTTCTCGTTACGTCTATTTTCATCGGCATTACACAACAAGCAAACCCCGATGCCTTACATCAAGCTGGAATGGGGAGCCGATTTTCACCAGCAACAAAGTCACATGCTGGAGGGCGATAATATGCCGGTACTTACCACCACGTCAGCACACTTGGCTTACCAATTACTGCAGACCACCGGGGGATGCGCTTTCCTTCCCAGTCAGTGGGAACAAGAGTACCCACAATTGCTCGCGATTGCCGAGGTCCCACCGGTTATTCGTCCGTTGTACGCCGTCTGGCTGCAAAACAGTGATCAGCGGCCATTAATCTCTCAGCTACTGGAAATACCCTTGAACAGTGCCAGCGATACCCAAGCTCATTCAAATGCTGAGTAGGCGGTAAATATGCCATCTAGTGGCGTTTACAAGGTCAAACAACTGTTTACAAGGTCAAACAACTGAGGGAATAAGTTGGCAGATAACCCACTTGCATGCGGTAAAGCAGCAACACTATAAGGTGATTCAAGACAATAAGGTGATTCAAGACAATAAGGGGATTCAAGGATGATGGTTCTAATTTGAACACTGCTTGAGTTATTCCAATAGATCATCGATAAATCAAATGACTAAGTGTTCCCTTATAGCTTGGATGGTGGCAAGAGTTGTATGGTAGCGGGAGCTGGATGGTAGCGGGAGTCTGTTGCTCTCAGGATTTCAAAGACGACTCGCTAAAAAGCCGCTTATCTCTTTATCCATCGCTGAAAAGAGAGATAAAAAAAACCCTTTGCCTAAGCAAAGGGTTTTAAATTTATGGCAGGGGCGGAGAGACTCGAACTCCCAACACCCGGTTTTGGAGACCGGTGCTCTACCAATTGAACTACGCCCCTAAATAAGGGTGGCGGAACGGACGGGGCTCGAACCCGCGACCCCCTGCGTGACAGGCAGGTATTCTAACCAACTGAACTACCGCTCCACCGATTCTTTCACGTTGCATCGCTTATCGCTTGAC
>NZ_JBXUGO010000011.1:0-137770 GCF_057180565.1 Serratia sp. HNCC26DJ244
TACCACCGGCATTGATATTGTGCTGACCGCTAAAATCATTGGTCCCCTCCAAGGTCACTGCCGCATTGGTGTTGATGGTACCGTCACCACTGAGTATGTTAGCCAGTGTATCGGCAGCGTTCAGGTTCAAAGTACCCACTACATCAACATCACCGCTACCCAAGGCATCGGCGGCAGTCAAGGTGACCGTTGCCGGAGCCGCTATCAAGGTATCTGCTGACAGGCCACTATTGGCAGCACTCAGGGTTAATGTGCCGCCATTAACGTTCAATGCACCGCCACCAGTCAGACCACCGGTTCCACTGGAAATACCACCACTGGTTATATCCAGTGTGCCATTAGCCAGATTCACAACACCCGCATTACTCAGTGCAGTAACGGTTTGTTGATAACCCGCTAGATTCACGGTGCCCAGTGCAGCAACATCAAGTAACGAGGTGCCACCCAGGGAATTATCCGCTCCCAAGGTCAAACTGCCAGCATTAACCGTGGTCGCGCCAGTATAATCGTTTGCACTATTGCTGATGGTCATGGCGACGTTATCTGAACCAATCGCCAAATTACCCGAACCGGTTACTTTTGCCGTTAACGTTGTGTTGGTGGCGCCATTGGAGGTCAACGTCAGGGTTTGAGTATCCTGTAAATCCAATTGGGTCAGTTGTTTATTGACTTTCAACCCCGTACCGCTGGTCATATCAAAGTCATAGGTATTAATGGAAACGAACTGGCTATTCTGTTGATAGTTTACGGTAGCCCCACCAAGCAGACTATTGCCTGACAAGTCTTGTAATTGGAGTCTCGCTAAATCAACACCAGAAAGTGTATTACTGCTTTGTACCAACGCAGTTGCGCTACCTGCGTTAAGATCCAACAAATTACCTGACGTCAGTAACGTAGTATCTACTTTAATAATCGAATCACCAGATACCGTGATTAACCCTAACCCAGTCCCCCCACCGGTGCTGATCAGATTGCCCGCAGCAAACTGCAGCGTACCGCCGTTCAACACCAGATTACCGACACTGTTTGTTCCGGCATCCATGGTGATCAAGCCACCGACAGAATCACGCAACGTCGCATTATTCAGCACATTAGGGCTCAGTGAGGATAAATTTAATGTCCCTGTACTGATATCAACAATACCAGTAAATGCATTACCGACCGTGGCACCAAAATTAAACACACCGGCAGTATTGCTAATATTCAACAAACCGTTGCCAGTCAAGACATTGGTCAACGTCCCGTTACTTTGAAGGTTCAAGACGCCATTCAAGTCGACGGCTGCAGTACCGAGTTGGTTGAATGCACTGGCATTCAATGTACCTGATGAATCAATCAACCAATTACCGGTAAGGGTGTTAGCGCCACTTAAGATAACATTAGCGCCTGATTGAACTTCGGCATCCCCTGCGCCGGTCAAAACTGCGGTAAAACCACCGTTATAGGTGCTACCAAACAGCAGTTTATTACCCGTAGCGACATTGACGTTACCACTGGCGATATTGTTAACATAGCCGAGGGTAATATTGGAGCTATTGGTCAGGTTAATGTTGGTGAAATTTTGTAACTGCGTAACATTATCTAAGCTACGAGTAGAGTTATTAAAGTTCAGAGTGTTAGTGCCGGTGCCAGCGTTAAGGTTACCTAACGAAGTGGTGCTAGCATTGGTCAAGTTATAAATATTGAAGGTATCATTACCCACGCCAGTATTAATGATATTATTGGTGGCGCCATCGTAAATATTAACGATATTGGCACCCGCCCCCAAATCAATAATACCGTTGCTGACCGACCCGTTATTGAGCGTTAGCGTATCCACACCCGTGCCACTGGTCAGTGAGCCCAAGGTGCCATTATTGGTAATAGTGTTCCCGCTATTCCCCATGGTGACACTGCCACTGATAAACCCGTTATTGGTCAGTGTCTCGGCGATGCTGTTATTAAAGGTTATCGCTGAAGCACCACCACTGGCATTAATATGCATATTAGGGCCAACAATAATGGATCCCCCTGTTGCCCCTGAAGTGGAAATCCCGGTGGCAGCCGCATTATTAACATTAATATCAAGATAGGCGTTAGTAAAATCCAAAGAGACGGTTGAACTGATCCCGGTAGCGGCACTGCTCCCAGTCAGGTTGATGGCATTGTTCGCTGTACCTGATTGGAAATTGAACCCTGCCAGACTAGTAAACACCGTACCAGCAATGGCATTAAATTGGGTGTTACTGAGGTTAACTGTTGCCGATGCCCCCTTGGTAATTGCCGCCCCAGTGCCATTGAGGTTAAAGATTGTCCCGGTCAATGACTGTGTACCGGTGTTAGATGCACCGATGGCCAAACCCACCGCACTACCGGTAGTGGTGATAGTCCCGTTGCTCAATACAAGAACGACGTTATTATCCAGCGTAATACCATTACCGGCAGTGGCATTGATAGTCCCGCCGGTGCTATCCACAGTGACTAACTTACCCGCAGCGCTACCGGTTAAGGCGATACCTGCACCAGCACTGTTGTTGATCACTCCACTGTTGAAAAGATTGACTGTACCCGTACCGTTATGGGCCAACGCCACCCCAGCAGTAGTGCTGTTAATGGTCCCGGCGTTGGTCACCTTCACCACGCGAGTGCCTGTATCGGTGACCGTAATCCCAGTGGCTTTTCTGATAACGCCACCAACATCATTAAGCACTACCACATTACCTGATGTGCCAGCGCTGACGTTAATACCACTACCCGCAGTCACATTGGTGGTACCATCAGAAATCGTTCCCGCAGAACGGATATAAATCCCGCCGGTACCCGTAGTTTTAGTAGCAAGAATGCCATCATAGGCTGCGTTATTACCTACTACCAGACTTGAACCAGTGCCCAGATTATAAATAACATCACGGGTTGAGGCTGGACCATTGTAGATCATGGCACTTGTTGTGGTACTGGGGGCATTACTGATTACATCCCCCGCCTCGTTATTCATACTAATCAACGCACCCGAGCCAAACACCCCGGTGCCGGTATTATAAGAACCTATCTCCACCCCAAAGTTAGCAACACCCAACGGGTTTTGGCCTGTAATGGCGAACGATACCTTGGCCCCATCATCAATCAAGAAATTATAGGCGGGGGTAGTCTTAGGATTCGCATTTGGGCCATTAGTCAGCCAGTTACCAGTAATGACAGAATCTGCCGTGCTGGTAAAATGGAGCATACTGTTAGCGGCGGTGCCATTACTCCAGAACACCGCAGGGTAGCTAGCACTGGGGATACCGTTTAAATCATATTGCCCCGTTATTGTTATATTACTGCCTAAAACCGATTGGCGATAAGTGCCCAAAGTCAAGGTAATCTGTTGATTGAAATTACCCAGTATAACCGGGCTATTATTGTCTGCACCCAGTGCAGTATCAGCCCCCATCGCCACCATTTTACCATCAGGTACCCTGTTAATATTATCCAGTGTTACCGCCAATCGGGTGGTGGCATCTTGGACATAAACGATGTGTGCTGTAGTACCGTCAACAACAGGCGATGTTGAGGTAATATCGCCAAAATTGACCAGTTTAAAGCTGGCATTGCCCGCAGCCCAGGCGGCATTATTGGTGGTTGCAGCTACCATATTAAAACCATTACTACCAATTCTTAGGTTATACCCCCCACCATCAATCACCAAGTCTCGTCTGGCATTTGCCGTCTGATTGACGGTGATACCCCCAGAATAAAGTGCGGTCAGATCGATATTGTCAGTTAACAATATGGTGGTGGCAGTACTACCCGTTCCGCTAGCACTTAATGCTGTGTTCAACTGAGCCGCTGTTGCCACCTTCACGCAGGTGGTGGGAGCCGCATCACATTCAGCTACCGTAATGGCATAAGCACTATTGTAAATAGCCAGGGAGGAGAACAAGGATAGGGCTATCGCGCTATTTTTAAATAATTTATTGGTTTTCGCGATGCCTTGCTGGCCTTGATGAGCACGGCTACTGTGACTGGCAGTTTTCTGCTTGGTGTTAGCCAGTTCACTGACCACCACCCAAAGTTGTAACGCCGCATTCCAGATCACTCGATAAACCTTGTTCATATTAATCCCTCAATTATGGTGCAACAGTCAGTTAACACCATTGGTGTCTTGCTGTAGGCTTGAAAAACTCGGTACTCAACCCCATTCAAGTTACCGCCAAACGGTAAAATGAAAACTAATTAAGCACCCAAAAGATAGCCTGCTACGTGGTTGGGACATCGCTCACAGCCAATACTCTGGCAGCTTGAATGATCACAGGATACTTAAAGCCTAGTTTGGTGCTGTTAAAAAGCAAGCAACCCGCTGGCTTTGGTAAAATAATTCTCATTGCAATTTTCCGAACCTTGGCTAGCTAGCTGATAATTCCTCCATATTTCCTTCATTCTTCAGCGGCAACCTCTGGCTAAACTAGTATGATGTAAGCATTATCATTGCTGGCAAATGATTGCCTGTACGCCTGCCCCGGGAGAGAGTGTTCTACACCATGAAAGTAAACCTCAAGCACCTGTCAGTGATTGTTATCGTGGTTATTGCCGCCGTCTTTATCTGGCGTCACTACTATTCCTCACCAAATCCTGCGTCACAGAACCCATCTTCACCGAGCCCAGCCCGACAGACTGCCGATAGCGCACCAAGTGCTGGCCCACAGGGTGCCAGTGGTAGAAGCGGTGGCAGGCGTAGTGCTCCCATGCCGCCTGTGCAGGCCGCCACTGCGACACAGCAAACCATGCCACGCTTTCTCTCTGGGTTAGGTACCGCCACCGCGGCCAATACCGTTACCGTCACCAGCCGAGTTGACGGCCAACTGATGGCTATTCACTTCACTGAGGGGCAGCAAGTGAAAGCTGGTGACTTACTGGTTGAGATTGACCCGCGCCCATACCAGGTGCAATTGACCCAAGCCTTGGGGCAACTGGCCAAAGATCAGGCAACCTTGGCAAATGCCAAACAGGATTTGGCCCGCTACCAGCAGTTGATCAAAAACAACCTGATATCGCGCCAGGATCTGGACACCCAACTCTCGCTGGTGCGCCAGAGCGAAGGGGCCATCAAGGCTGGTCAAGGGGCGGTGGACAGTGCCAAACTGCAAATCACCTATAGCCAGATTACCGCACCGATTGATGGCCGCGTTGGCCTCAAGCAGGTGGATATAGGTAACTATATTGCCAGCGGTAACAGCACCAACATCGTGGTGATTACGCAAACGCATCCGATTGATGTGGTGTTCACACTGCCAGAAAGCGATATCGCGGATTTAGTCAAAGCACAGAAAGCGGGCCCGGTGAGCGTTGAAGCCTGGGACCGCACCAATCAGCAGCAGTTGGCCAGCGGCTGGCTATTAAGCCTGGATAACCAGATTGATACCGCCACCGGCACCATCAAACTTAAAGCGCGCTTTGATAACCAGGATGACGCACTGTTTCCGAACCAGTTTGTTAATGCCAGGCTGCAGGTAGATACCCTGCATAACGCGGTGGTGATCCCCACCGCAGCACTGCAAATGGGCAATGAAGGCCATTTCGTTTGGATACTGGGTGAAGAGAATAAAGTCAGTAAGCATCGCGTCACGGCAGGTATACAAGACAAACATCAAGTGGTGATCACTGATGGGGTCAAGGTAGGTGAACGCGTGGTGACTGACGGTATTGATCGTCTGAGCGAAGGGATGCAAGTCGAAGTGGTGATGCCACAGCAAGCATCCGCTTCAACCGCCCCCCACCCGAAACAGCACGGTAAAGCGCAAGGTAAACCCTGATGCAGCCAATCTCGCCTCATTCAACAGGCGGGCCTTCCCGCCTGTTTATCCTGCGCCCGGTCGCCACCACACTGTTTATGGTGGCGATCATGCTGGCGGGTATTATCGGTTATCGTTTCTTGCCGGTGTCATCCCTGCCCGAAGTGGACTACCCCACCATTCAAATCGTGACGCTCTACCCCGGAGCCAGCCCGGATGTGGTGACTTCTGCCATCACCGCCCCCTTGGAACGGCAGTTCGGGCAGATGTCGGGGCTCAAGCAGATGGCGTCACAAAGTTCCGGTGGTGCCTCAGTCATTACATTGCAATTTCAGCTTGAACTACCGCTGGATATCGCTGAGCAGGAAGTGCAGGCAGCCATTAATGCCGCCAGCAATCTGTTACCCAATGACCTGCCTTACCCACCGATTTACAGCAAGGTCAACCCGGCGGATCCACCGATCCTCACGTTGGCAGTGACCGCCAGCGCCCTCCCCATGCCCCAGGTGCAGGACATGGTGGAAACGCGGATTGCACAAAAGATATCGCAAGTGAGCGGTGTCGGGTTGGTCACGCTTTCCGGTGGCCAACGCCCAGCGGTACGGGTCAAACTCAACCCCAACGCCGTCGCCGCTTATGGACTAAGTAGTGACTCCATCCGCACCCTCATCGGCAATGCTAACGTCAACTCCGCCAAAGGCAGCCTCGATGGCCCAACCCGTTCAGTCACCTTATCCGCCAACGATCAGATGAAAACGGTAGCCGACTATCAACAACTGATTGTCGCCTATAAGAATGGTGCCGCTATTCGTCTGCAGGATATCGCCACCATCGAACAAGGAGCAGAGAATAACCGCCTGGCGGCCTGGGCCAATCAAGTACCCGCTATTGTGCTGAATATTCAGCGGCAACCCGGCGTGAACGTACTGACCACCGCCGACAGCATCCGTAGCATGTTGCCGGAGTTGATCAAAAGCCTGCCGAAATCGGTGGATGTTAAGGTTCTGACGGATCGCACCACCACTATCCGGGCTTCAGTCAGTGACGTGCAGTTTGAGTTATTCTTGGCGGTCGCCCTGGTTATCATGGTGATCTACGTCTTTCTGCGCAATATTCCTGCCACCATCATTCCCAGCATCGCGGTGCCCCTTTCTCTGGTGGGGACCTTTGCTGCCATGCATTTCCTTGGTTTTTCCATCAACAACCTGACCTTGATGGCACTGACCATTGCCACCGGTTTTGTGGTGGATGATGCCATCGTGGTGATCGAAAACATTTCACGCTATATCGAAAAAGGCGAAAAGCCCCTTGATGCGGCGCTAAAAGGGGCCGGAGAGATCGGCTTTACCATTATTTCCTTAACCTTTTCCCTAGTGGCGGTGTTGATCCCGCTGTTGTTTATGGGGGATATCGTGGGCCGCCTGTTCCGTGAGTTTGCCGTAACACTGGCGGTGGCGATCCTGATTTCTGCCGTAGTGTCACTGACGTTAACACCGATGATGTGCGCACGCATGCTCAGCCATGAATCATTGCGCAAACAAAACCGTTTCTCCCGCGCTTCTGAACGTTTTTTTGAACGGGTTATCGCACGCTACGGTGTGTGGCTGAAAGTCGTGCTGAATCACCCTTGGCTCACCCTCGGGGTGGCACTCAGCACCCTGGTATTGACGGTTTTACTCTATCTGTTGATCCCCAAAGGGTTCTTCCCGGTACAGGATAACGGCATCATTCAAGGGACGCTGGAAGCCCCGCAAAGCGTGTCGTTCAGTAATATGGCTGAACGCCAGCAACAGGTGGCTGCCGAGATCCTGAAAGACCCTGCGGTAGAGAGCCTGACTTCCTTTGTTGGTATCGATGGCAGTAACGCGACCTTGAACAGCGGTCGTTTGCAAATCAATCTCAAACCGTTGAGTGAACGGAGTGAACGCATTCCTGCCATCATTACCCGTCTGCAACAACGAATGGCACAACTTCCTGGCGTTACGCTCTATCTACAACCAGTACAAGACCTGACTATCGACACCCAGGTAAGCCGCACGCAATACCAATTCACCTTGCAAGCCACCTCACTGGATGAACTGAACCAGTGGGTCCCCAAATTGATGGCACAGTTACAGTTGGCCCCACAACTGACTGATGTCACCAGTAACTGGCAAAACCAAGGGCTAGTAGCTTATGTGAATGTTGATCGTGACTCGGCCTCGCGCCTGGGCATTACCATGAGCGATGTGGACAACGCACTCTATAACGCCTTTGGCCAACGGCTGATCTCCACCATTTATACTCAGGCTAATCAGTATCGGGTGGTGCTGGAACACGACGTCAGTAGTACGCCGGGGTTGGCAGCATTAAATGATATCCGCCTGACCAGCAGCAATGGGGCCACCGTCCCCTTGAACAGCATTGCCAAAATAGAAGAACGCTTCGGGCCACTGTCCATCAACCATCTCGATCAGTTCCCGTCAGCCACTATCTCGTTTAACGTCGCGGGTCGTTACTCATTAGGTGAAGCTGTAGCGGCCATTACCTTGGCTGAGAAAAACCTCAATTTACCCAGGGAGATCACCACCCAGTTTCAAGGGGCGACCCTGGCATTCCAGGCGGCACTGGGGAGCACTCTCTGGCTGATTCTGGCGGCAGTGGTGGCGATGTATATCGTGTTAGGTGTGCTGTATGAGAGCTTTATTCACCCGATCACCATTCTCTCTACCCTGCCCACTGCCGGGGTGGGGGCGTTGCTGGCACTGATGGTGTCCGGGAATGAGCTGGATGTGATCGCCATTATCGGCATCATTCTGTTGATCGGTATCGTGAAAAAGAACGCCATCATGATGATCGACTTCGCGCTGGCGGCGGAACGTGAGCAAGGGATGACGCCCTATGATGCCATCTATCAAGCCTGCTTACTGCGTTTCCGCCCTATTCTGATGACCACCTTGGCGGCCTTGCTGGGGGCATTACCACTGATGCTCAGCACCGGTGTTGGGGCAGAGCTGCGCCGCCCACTTGGGGTTTGTATGGTAGGCGGGCTAATTATGAGTCAACTCCTGACCCTGTTTACCACCCCGGTGATCTACCTGCTGTTTGATAAGTTTGCACGTAACACCCGACAGCCAGTGGATACGCAGGAGTTATCGTGAAATTCTTCGCCCTGTTTATTCACCGGCCGGTGGCAACCACCTTACTGACGCTGGCTATCACTCTCGCTGGCGTACTGGGTTTCCGGCTGTTGCCCGTCGCGCCGTTACCACAAATAGATTTGCCGGTGATCTCAGTGAGCGCCAGCTTACCGGGTGCCGACCCGGAAACCATGGCCACCTCAGTGGCCACCCCACTGGAGCGAGCGCTGAGCCGTATTGCCGGGGTCAATGAAATGACCTCAATGAGTTCACTGGGTAGTACCCGGGTGATTTTGCAGTTCGACCTCGACCGCGATATCAATGGTGCCGCCCGTGACGTGCAAGCGGCAATTAATGCTGCGCAAAGCCTATTACCTAGCGGTATGCCAAGCCGACCCACTTACCGTAAAATAAACCCGTCCGATGCCCCCATCATGATCCTGACGCTCACGTCAGATACTTACAACCAAGGGCAACTCTATGACTTCGCCTCGACGAAATTAGCACAAAAAATTGCCCAGACCGAAGGGGTGGGTGATGTGTCAGTGGGTGGTAGTTCCTTACCGGCAGTGCGCGTTGAACTCAACCCCGGCGCGCTATTCAACCAGGGAATCTCCCTGGATTCGGTGCGAAATACCATCGCTAATGCCAATGTGCGCCGCCCACAGGGAGCAGTGGATTCTCAACAGCAACGCTGGCAAATTCAGGCCAACGATGAGCTAAAAACTGCCGCCGCTTATCAACCACTGGTGATCCACTATGCCAATGGTGCAGCAGTACGCCTGAGCGATGTGGCTAACGTAATTGATTCGGTACAGGATGTGCGCAACGCCGGGATGACTAACGCCCAACCCGCCATTATCCTTACGGTGACCCGCTCGCCCGATGCCAATATTATTGAAACCGTGGATCGTATCCGTGCTGAACTCCCCGCATTGCGCGAAAATATTCCGGCTTCGATTAAACTGGATATTGCTCAAGATCGCTCCCCCACCATCCGCGCCTCCTTGGCTGAAGTAGAACGAGCCTTGGTGATTGCCATTGGCCTGGTGATCCTGGTGGTGTTTATTTTCCTGCGTTCGGGGCGCGCTACCCTAATCCCCGCTGTCGCTGTGCCAGTATCATTAATTGGCACCTTCGCCGCCATGTATCTGTGTGGTTTCAGTTTAAACAACCTGTCACTGATGGCACTGACTATCGCCACCGGCTTTGTGGTGGATGATGCCATCGTGGTACTGGAAAATATCTCGCGCCATATTGAAGCCGGTATGAAGCCCTTTAACGCCGCATTGCAAGGGGTGCGCGAAGTGGGTTTTACCGTGCTTTCCATGAGCATCTCGCTGGTAGCGGTGTTTATTCCGTTGCTGTTTATGGGGGGACTACCCGGCAGGCTGTTCCGCGAATTTGCCGTAACCCTGTCAGTATCTATCGGTATTTCGCTACTGATATCACTGACCTTAACCCCGATGATGTGTGCCTACCTACTACGCTATCAACCTCAGCGCGAACCACGGCGAGCAAGGGGTTTTGGCCGCCTATTAATTGCTTTGCAACAGGGTTATGGCCGTTCGCTCAACTGGGTACTGGGTCATTCACGCTGGGTGCTGGTGCTCTTTCTGGCCACTATCGCCCTTAATATCTGGCTCTATATCAATATCCCGAAGACCTTTTTCCCTGAGCAGGATACGGGCCGTTTGATTGGGAACATCCAGGCAGACCAGAGTATCTCGTTTCAGGCGATGCGTCTTAAGTTGCAGGATTTTATGAAAATTGTGCGCGACGACAAAGATGTGGATAACGTCACGGGCTTCACTGGCGGTGCCCGAACCAACAGCGGTTCAATGTTTATTTCCCTTAAACCGCTGTCAGAACGCAGTGATACCGCACAACAGGTGATCGCCCGCTTACGAGCCAAACTGGCAAAAGAGCCAGGGGCCAGTCTGTTTTTAATGGCAGTACAGGATATTCGTACTGGCGGGCGGCAGTCTAACGCCAGCTACCAGTATACCTTGCTGGCAGATGACCTTAGTGAGCTGCGCCAATGGGAGCCTAAAGTACGTACTGCCCTCGCTGCCCTGCCAGAACTGGCCGATGTTAACTCTGATCAGCAGGATAAAGGTTCAGAAATGGACCTGACATATGATCGCGAAACCATGTCGCGGTTAGGCATATCCATCAGCGATGCAAACAACTTGTTGAACAACGCTTTCGGCCAGCGCCAGATTTCCACCATTTATCAACCCTTAAACCAATACAAGGTGGTGATGGAAGTTGCGCCGCCTTACACCCAGGATGTCAGTGCGCTGGAAAAAATGTTTGTGATTAACAATAGCGGCCAGGCGATCCCTCTTTCTTACTTCGCCAAGTGGCGGCCCGCTAATTCACCGCTGGCGGTGAATCATCAAGGGTTGTCGGCAGCTTCCACCATCTCGTTCAACCTGCCTGAGGGCGGGAACCTGTTAGAGGCGACAACCGCTATCGAGCGCACCATGACGCAGCTTGGGGTCCCGCCGACTATTCGGGGTACTTTTGCCGGCACCGCGCAACTGTTTCAGCAGACCTTGAGTTCACAACTGTTCCTGCTCTTTGCCGCCATTGCGACGGTATATATCGTGCTGGGGATGCTGTATGAAAGCTATATTCATCCGTTGACGATTCTGTCTACTTTACCCTCCGCCGGGGTCGGCGCCTTGTTGGCATTAGAACTGTTTGGGGCGCCGTTCAGCCTGATTGCCTTAATCGGTATTATGTTGCTGATTGGCATAGTGAAGAAGAATGCCATTATGATGGTGGATTTTGCACTGACAGCCCAACGTAAGGAGGGCATCGACGCCCGACAAGCGATTTTCCAGGCCAGTTTGATACGTTTCCGGCCGATTATGATGACCACCCTGGCCGCGCTGTTTGGCGCATTACCCCTGGTACTCGCCAGCGGCGATGGGGCTGAATTACGCCAACCCCTGGGCATCACCATCGTGGGTGGTTTAGTGATGAGCCAATTACTGACGCTCTATACCATACCGGTGATTTATCTGTACTTTGATCGCTTGCAGATAACATTGCGCCATGGCAAGAAACTGACGCCTCTACCAAATTAACCAGCGATAGCCTAATAGACAGCAGCAAGATGAAAGACAACGAGAGATGAACACCAAACAAACTGCATCAGTAAAATGGCAACTCTGGATTGTGGCATTCGGCTTCTTTATGCAGGCGCTAGATACCACCATCGTCAATACCGCACTGCCCTCTATGGCCGCCAGCCTGGGGGAAAACCCATTGCGCATGCAATCGGTGGTGGTTTCCTATGTGCTAACTGTCGCAGTGATGTTGCCAGCCAGCGGTTGGCTGGCAGATAGAGTAGGCGTCAAATGGGTGTTGTTCAGCGCAATTATACTCTTCACCTTAGGTTCATTATTCTGCGCCCGTGCAGAAACGTTGAATGAACTGTTGGTGTTCCGGGTCATACAAGGTATCGGCGGTGCCATGATGGTGCCCGTTGGCCGCTTGACCGTGATGAAGATCGTTCCTCGGGATCAGTATATGGCGGCGATGACCTTCGTCACTATCCCCGGGCAGATTGGGCCGTTAATGGGCCCGACGCTGGGGGGATTTTTAGTGCAATATGCCAGTTGGCACTGGATATTTCTCATCAACATTCCGGTTGGCATCATTGGGGCCATCGCGACCCTGTTATTTATGCCTAACTACCGCATGAAAACTCGCCGTTTTGATATTGGTGGTTTTATGTTGTTGGCGTTCGGTATGTCTACCCTGACGCTGGCGCTTGATGGCCACAAAGGCATGGGGCTTTCCCTCACCACTATCGCCATGTTGGTTGTGGGCGGTTGTGTCGCCTTGATGAGCTACTGGTGGCATGCTAAAGGCAACAGTCGGGCGCTGTTTCCGCTGCGGCTGTTTAAAACACCCACCTATCGAATCGGCCTGAACAGTAGCTTGCTGGCACGAATTGGCAGCGGGATGATACCCTTTATGACCCCACTGTTTCTCCAGGTCGGTATGGGGTTCTCACCTTTTCATGCTGGGCTGATGATGATCCCGATGATTATCGGCAGTATGGGGATGAAGCGGATTGTGGTGCGGGTCGTCAACCGTTTGGGTTATCGTCATGTGCTGATCGCCACTACCCTAATGCTGGCCTTCATCACCTTGTGTTTGCCGTTAATCGCCATGCTTGGCTGGTTTTATCTGCTACCGGTATTACTCTTCTGCCAAGGGATGGTCAGCGCTCTACGTTTCTCTGCCATGAATACCCTGACCCTGAAAGATCTGCCCAATCGCCTGGCCAGCAGTGGCAATAGCCTGCTGTCCATGGTGATGCAACTCTCCATGAGCCTGGGCGTCAGTATTTCAGGTATTCTGGTGGGCAGCTTTGCTCACCACCAGGTGGTTGCCAACAGTCCCGAAATCCACCAAGCCTTTATTTATAGCTATGGTTGTATGGCACTGATTATAGCGCTGGCCGCACTGGCTTTCGCCCAGGTACCCGCCGATACCACCGTTAACCGCCAGTTGAACAGCCGCTCAACGAGGACACCATGAAAATTGGCATCACCGGAAAGCTGTTTATGGGGATCTTCGCCACCTGTATGTTGGTGTTGATCACCATGCATTGGGGCGTTCGTATCAGCTTTGAACGTGGTTTTATCGACTACATCAAGCGCGGAAATGAACAACGCCTGACCCTGCTCAGTTACGCCCTGGAAGATCAATATCACCTCCACGGTAGTTGGGCATTCCTGCGCAATAAAGATCAATCGGTATACCAGATTATGCGCGCGTTTCAGCAAAATAGTGACAACAGTAGCAACCTGCCACCACAAGGTTGGCGAACTCAGTTCTGGGTCGTGGATAGTCAGTATCAGCGCTTAATCGGTCACTCAGGGCAGATTCCCAAAGATAGCCCCCGTTACCCGATCCGTTACAACGATCAGATCGTCGGTTGGGTCATCGCCACGCCCATCGAACGGATGACGCGCGACGCAGATATCAATTTTGATCGTCAACAGCAGCGCACCAGTTGGCTTATCGTTGGGCTCTCGACCTTGCTGGCTGCAGCAGTGACCTGGTTGATGTCTCGTGGCTTGTTGGCTCCCGTCAAACGGTTGGTGTCGGGAACACACCAATTGGCTGCGGGTGATTTCAGCACCCGCGTCACCGTAAACAGCCAGGACGAATTAGGCCGCTTGGCACAAGACTTCAACCACCTGGCCATCTCATTGGAGAATAACGAAAAAATGCGGCGGGAATTTATGGCCGATATCTCCCATGAGTTACGCACCCCATTAGCGGTGCTGCGTGGGGAACTGGAAGCATTACAGGATGGTGTTCGCCAGCCAACCCCCGCGTCACTAAGCTCACTGCAAGCAGAGGTATCCACGCTAACCAAACTGGTGGATGACCTATACCAGCTTTCTCTTTCCGATCGCGGTGCCCTTGCCTACCGTAAATTACCCGTAGATGGTGTGCATTTGGTGCAAATCGCCGTGGCGGTCTTCCGTGAACGCTTTCAGGCCAAACAGTTACAAATCATCACCCATCTGCCCGCCGAGGCCCCGCTGTTTGGTGATCCAGACCGCCTTAATCAGTTATTCAATAATTTGCTGGAAAATAGCCTGCGCTATACCGATGCGGGCGGCAAACTGGAGATCACCATTGAATGCTTACCAGGATGGGTACGGATGTCTTGGCAAGACAGCGCACCAGGGATGAGAGATCAACAACTGGCGCGTATCTTTGAACGTTTTTACCGCGCGGAAGGATCCCGTAACCGTGCCAGTGGCGGTTCTGGGTTAGGACTCGCCATTTGCCAGAATATTGTCGAAGCCCACGGGGGAAAGATAAATGCACAACACTCGCCTTTCGGTGGTGTGGGCATTACAGTAGACCTTCCCTATACCGGTGAATAACAAGGTATCCGAATGGAAAACACAACGCTGCCACAGCAGATCATGATTGTGGAAGATGAACCCAAACTGGGTCAATTACTGGTGGATTATCTGCAAGCCGCTGGCTATGACACCTGTTGGCTGACCCATGGCAGTGAAGTGGTGCCCGCTGTGCATCAACATCCCCCCGCCCTCATCTTGTTGGATTTAATGCTCCCGGGTTGTGATGGCTTAACTATCTGCCGCGAGTTACGCCGTTTTACTGATATTCCAGTGGTTATGGTGACGGCCAAAATTGAAGAGATTGATCGCCTGCTGGGACTGGAGATCGGAGCGGATGACTATATCTGCAAACCCTACAGCCCCCGTGAAGTGGTTGCCCGGGTGAAAACCATTTTGCGCCGCTGCCACCGACCGTTGACCCCTCCGGAAGCTGACGCCCTGCTACATATTGATGAAAGCCGTTTTCAGGCCAGTTATCAGGGGCATATCCTGGATCTGACCCCGGTAGAATTCCGCTTGCTAAAAACCTTGGCTTGCCACCCCGGCAAGGTATTTTCACGTGAGCAACTGCTAGATAATCTGTACGATGATTACCGTGTGGTTACTGATCGCACCACCGACAGCCATATCAAAAACCTGCGCCGCAAGCTGGAACAGATCGACAGTGAGAAAGCCTTTATCCGTTCGGTATACGGTATGGGCTACCGTTGGGAAGCGGAACCGTGTAGCCTATCATGATGGCTAATGACATGCCCTGGCTTTATCTTCAAGCCCCCAGCCGTAGATGCTCATCTTGGTTCCACTTGCTGGTGCCCAATAATTCATTAGAATGAGCGCGGGTTAACAGATAATTTTTCATTTCTGTGCGCTGTAACACATTACCATTGTGATGCAACGCTCCTTTTCAGTCGATTGACTACACTTACTTTCACTTGTTTTGTTGCAACCAGCAGGAGAAGGAAGATGGCAAACGGTCGCTATGAACTTAAGAAATCCAGTAACGGGCAGTATCACTTTGTGCTTAAAGCCAGTAATGGTGAGGTTATTCTTTCCAGTGAAAGATATGCCAGCAAAGCATCCGCAGAAAATGGCATTGTTTCGGTGCAGACCAACTCCCCTCTTAAAGCCCAGTTCGAAATAAAAATCAGTAACGACAACAAACCCTATTTTGTATTAAAAGCCCGAAATCAGCAGGTGATTGGTACCAGCCCGCTGTACAGTTCTGAACTTGCAATACAAGACGCGCTTCAATCTGCGGTGCTATATGGCCCTTCCAGCGAAGTATACGATTTAAGTATTTAAGTCTTATGCCGTTCATGCACCATGAGCGCGAGTGAACTGCATAGCAGCGATATCCGCTTTATTCTTCAAGCGGCTGTGGTGTTGGCTACGTCTAAATACTGGGCTTTTCCTGAGCCTCCCCCCTGGCGGGGGCGCTGCAAACCACCTGAATTATTTTGAGTATCTCGCGGAATTCTTGCCAGTAGTTGCTGATTTCTTACCAGAGTGCCGCTACAATCCCCTGCTTTTGCTGCACCACACGGTGGTGCAGTGCTGACCTGAAATCAGACCGAGAACCACTACTATGTCCACACCTGAATTGTCCACACCTGAATCGTTTATACCTGGGTCGTTTACACCTGAACTGCTCTCTCCAGCGGGAACGCTGAAAAACATGCGCTACGCTTTTGCCTACGGTGCTGATGCCGTCTATGCTGGCCAGCCACGCTACAGCCTGCGAGTGCGTAATAACGAATTTAACCACGAGAACCTGGCGCAAGGCATTAATGAAGCCCATGCGCTGGGTAAAAAATTCTATGTGGTGGTGAATATCGCCCCACATAATGCCAAACTGAAAACCTTCCTGCGCGACCTAAAACCGGTGATTGCAATGGGGCCAGATGCGTTGATCATGTCTGACCCGGGTTTGATCATGATGGTGCGTGAAGCCTTCCCACAAGTGGACATCCATCTCTCAGTACAGGCAAATGCCGTCAACTGGGCTACGGTAAAATTCTGGCAACAGATGGGGTTAACGCGCGTTATCCTGTCGCGGGAATTATCACTGGATGAGATTGCCGAGATCCGCAGCCAAGTGCCGGAAATGGAACTTGAAATTTTTGTCCATGGCGCATTATGTATGGCCTATTCGGGCCGCTGCCTGCTTTCTGGCTATATCAACAAACGTGACCCTAATCAGGGCACCTGTACCAATGCCTGCCGTTGGCAGTACAAGACCGAAGAGGGTAAAGAAGACGATAGCGGCAATATCGTGCATCTGCACGAACCTATTGCGGTACAACAAGTTGAACCCACTCTGGGGGTTGGCGCCCCCACGGATAAGCTATTTATGCTGTCTGAGGTACAAAAGCCCGGTGAGTATATGAGTGCCTTTGAGGATGAACACGGCACCTATATCATGAATTCAAAAGATTTGCGTGCCATTCAGCATGTGGAGCGCCTCACCCAGTTAGGGGTACATTCACTGAAAATAGAAGGCCGCACCAAATCATTCTACTACTGTGCCCGTACCGCGCAGGTTTATCGCCGTGCTATTGATGATGCCGCTGCGGGCAAACCGTTTGATCCCAGCCTGCTCACCACGCTGGAAGGGTTAGCACACCGTGGCTATACCGAAGGATTCCTGCGCCGCCATACCCATGACAGCCACCAAAATTATGATTATGGTGCTTCGATTTCTGAGCGTCAGCAATTTGTTGGGGAATTTACCGGTGTCCGCCGTGATGGTTGGGCTGAAGTCGATGTAAAAAATAAATTCTTGCTCGGTGACAGTGTGGAAATGATGACGCCAACCGGGAACATCGTATTCACACTGGATAAAATGCAAAACAAGAAAGGCGAAGCCATCGATAGCGCACCCGGTAACGGACATATCGTTTATTTGGCGATCCCAGAAGATGTCGACATCAATTATGCATTACTAATCCGTAACTTACCGACAAGTAATAGCATAACTAATTGATAATATTTATATTTTATAAAAATCCTTTTTTATCGCCCCTCACTGGGGCGTTTTTTAGCAAATATTAGAATCAGATCACATCAATTAGAGAGTGAATTGGTTATTATCACCACGCTTAAAAATAAGAACGAAAATATTTGCATAGCAATAATAGGAACCACCTCCTTAGCCAGTCCAATCTCCCTTGGGCTGGCCTTTTCTTTTTTACTTCCTTTAAAAATATTTAAATTAAATAAATCCGTAATCTACCCCCTCTTTTTGTTTTATTGAAACAGGTAATTGATTTTTATACTTCCTAAATAATTCGAGTTGCTTGTAGGCAGCCAGCGATAGAATCGTTCAAATGTACATACTGGTACGGTTTGGCTTCGCGGGTCGAAGCCAAATGTCGTCACATCGCAACTTCGCTCCCGCTGGGTCATATTGCAGGTTGAGTATTCTGGCCAGGTGCCTGACACCAATTATTTTGTGCATTAATCCCACCATCGGGTGAGGTATAGCCTAAACAACCGAGGATCGAGTCAAACAATTCAGCATGACGATGGGTTCTCCCCACCCGCTGCTCGGCCTGTAATTGTTCAAAGGCAGTAAGGTGCTCGGGTTGCGCCAAAAACTTATCCGATGCCCATACCATCAATGGCACGCGAAATTGCTCTGGTGGTGCCATTTCACGCGGGATACCGTGGAAATGGGAGTTATCATCAATTGACTCGCCGTGGTCTGAGGCATAAAACACCAGCGCTTTCTTATCCCGCATTTGGTCAATGATATTTGCGATAAACGAATCGGTATACAACACACTGTTATCAAACGCATTAATTAACTGCTGCTTACTACAAAAATCATCCACGCCCATGCACTCCGGCTGGTAACGGGCATAACTGCGTGGATAACGTTGGGAATAGAGATAATGTGAGCCTTTGGTATGCAAAATAACCAAATGTTTACCCGCCGGATAACGCCTAAGCGACTCCTTTAACTCATCCACCAACAGCATGTCATCAACGGGTTTACCATCATTACGTTTCTCAGAAGCAATCAATTCACGAAATGAGTAATTATCAGTATTTGCATTGTTGTAGAACCATATTTCGCTCTGCATCGCGAATAACTCAGAGGTGAAACCTAATGATTTCATGACAGAGAATACGTTTTGCTCTTTCAGAGTGCGTTGCGGGTTATCTTCTGTGCCGCCTTCGCGTACAAACATACAACGCAGGGAGAGCTTGGTAGAGGTATCACACGAAGTACCGCGAAAGGCGACTAAATTCTTCTCTTTACTCAGGCGCGGGGTGGTATCGCGTGAATATCCCAGCATCCCCATATGATCCCAACGGGTGGTTTCACCGATAATAAACACAACATAGGTTTCATCAATGCCAACTGGCGCGACATAAGTATGGTGTTCAGCAGGATCATACAGCGTTGCCGCATCATACTTTTCATCGTATTGCGTGTAAGCGTATAAACCCAATGCAGCCAACCAGTTAGAAGGCAAATAAGAGTGAGCAACTACACCACCGTAACTGGGTAAATCCACGGTATTCAACAGTTCATCCGCACGTTGTACTTTATCCAGATAGCGTAAAGGCAACCAAACCAGCCCGACCGCAACTATCATCAACACTATCGGTTTGATACGCTGCCCCGGCGTCTTGAATTGCTCCAGCAGGGTAAACCGCAGGTTATTTTTCCAGATAAGTAACAAAGGCAAGGTACTGACCAGCACTATCCAGATAACAAAATGCAACCCAATGACTTCTTTGGAAAGGTCTGTATCTGTAGTTAAGACAGAAATCACAATGCCATAGCCGATCACAACATTGAAAAAAGTCATGTAATAGCTGGCAGCGACTGAGATTAATACCAGCAGAGTGGCGATCACCCGATAAAACAACCGCCCACCGAGGGAGATCACTCGCATCACAAAAAAGGTAAACAGAATAATGGCCATCACTTCTGTGATAGCTGACACCAATGCTATACCTTGGACACCTTGGCTAAATGAGTCAAAACGGCGATAAAAGACAGAAATATTCAGGAAAATGCCAATGTAAAAAGCCAGCAACAAAGAGAGACTTTGCTGCGATAAAGATTTTACTCTGTCCATAAAACGCCAGATCTCCAAAAATACTACTCAGGGGTTGAATCGAGACTATAAAAATTTTTGTGTAAACTGCTGTTTATTATAAATAAAAATAGTCACCGAACATGCTCATAAACGGCGTCACGGCTGGATTCCAATCTCGTGGTGGCATTGTCCACTTTTTAGCAATCTGGTGTAAAGCTAGATACAGCAACTTCAGCACCGCAACTCACTTGGGAATGACCGTCTGCTCTTGGTAATCTCACGCAGGCTAGCATTGATTTGAACGCTGCTTACAGCGGCCCCGTTAGGAGCGAGGCGCAGGAAGAGTCGAGTATCTGGACGCAGCAACACCCAAGCCGCTTGAAGTATGAAGAGTATATCCCATGATTTCCCCCGCCACTTGAATACTCGTGAGTAACGCTCCCCACCTTCACGCTCTCTGAACGTTTAAAAAACAGTCAACCCCACCGTTCATTGTCACGCCAGCCTTGAGGGTGATCTAACCCTCTATCCCTTTCTCGGTCTCATTCATCGTTTAAAACTTACTTTCCTTTTATCTATAACTTTCGAAATAAAATATTTTTCTTTTAATGTGATCCATTTAAAACAAACAAAACATAAAAGTGACTATCGTGACACCTATGGCCACGGAGAGCAGATCAACTCCCAGCCATAACGTCCATCACAGGAGAAAAGTAATGATTGAGCTAATAACCCACGGAGCAGAATGGTTTATCGGGCTGTTTCAAAAAGGGGGGGAAGTGTTCGTTGGTATGGTAACGGGCATTTTACCCTTGTTGATCAGCTTATTAGTGATCATGAATGCGTTGATTAACTTTGTTGGTCAGCACCGAATTGAACGCTTGGCACAGCGTTGTGCCGGTAACCCGTTCTCCCGTTATCTGCTGTTACCACTGGTAGGTACTTTTGTATTTTGTAATCCGATGACGTTAAGTCTCGGGCGTTTTATGCCAGAGAAATTCAAGCCGAGCTACTACGCCGCAGCATCCTATAGCTGTCACTCGATGAATGGCCTATTCCCCCATATCAACCCTGGTGAACTGTTTGTCTTCCTGGGGATCGCCAGCGGACTGACCACGTTGGGGCTGCCACTGGGGCCGCTGGCAGTGAGCTATTTCCTGGTCGGGTTAGTCACCAACTTCTTCCGTGGCTGGGTCACGGACCTCACTACTAGCCTATTTGAACGCAAGATGGGGATCCAACTGGATCGTCAGGTTCAACTTTAATCCGTGGAGTGCAGCATGAGTACTTATATTCGTATTGAAAAAGGGGCTGGCGGCTGGGGTGGTCCATTAGAACTCCCGGTGGTACCCGATAAAAAAATTGTCTATATCACCGCCGGTACTCGCCCGGCCATCGTCGACAAACTCAATGAACTCACTGGCTGGCCTGCGGTGGATGGTTTCAAGGAGGGCGAACCTCCCGCCGCAGAAATTGGTATTGCGGTTATTGATTGCGGCGGTACATTACGCTGCGGTATCTACCCAAAACGCCGCATCCCTACCATCAATATTCACTCCACTGGCCGTTCCGGTCCACTGGCCCAATTTATTCTGGAAGATATTTACGTTTCTGGGGTTCGCCAAGAGAACATCAGCCTGGTTGAGCAGGAAGCGCCGGTGACTTCACAGCCACCAGCACCAGCCAAAGTGCGTGATTACGATAGCAGCAAAAAAATCACTGAACAGAGTGATGGCCTACTGGCCAAGGTCGGCATGGGTATGGGATCGATAGTGGCGGTGTTCTTCCAAGCCGGTCGCGACACCATTGACACGATACTAAAAACCATCCTGCCTTTTATGGCTTTTGTCTCGGCATTGATTGGTATCATTATGGCCTCCGGGTTAGGTGATTTTATCGCCCATGGCCTGACTCCCCTTGCCAGCAGCCCAATTGGTTTGGTCACACTGGCGCTGATCTGTTCCTTCCCGCTGCTTTCCCCCTTCCTCGGCCCTGGTGCGGTCATCGCTCAAGTTATCGGCGTACTGGTGGGGGTGCAAATTGGTCTGGGTCATATTCCTCCTCAATTGGCGCTACCAGCACTGTTTGCCATTAACGCCCAAGCCGCCTGTGACTTTATTCCGGTGGGCCTGTCACTGGCAGAAGCCAAACAAGACACGGTGCGCGTTGGCGTACCTTCGGTTCTGGTGGGGCGCTTCCTTACTGGTGCACCAACCGTCTTGGTCGCCTGGGCCGCATCAGCCTTTATTTATCAATAAATGAAACAGAGGAAAATTATGAACACCATTTTCCAGACCACCATTACTCAAATCGGCGATTGTGCCCGTGATGCCCTGCTGGACAACATGATAATCACCTTTCGTGAAGGTGCCCCGGCGGATATTGAAGAGTATTGCTTTATTCATCAACACAGCGATACCACCGGGGAATTGCGCGTGGGTAGCGTGATGCAGTTGGGGGAAAAACAGTACCCCATTACCGCCGTTGGCAGCGTTGCCAACCAAAATCTACGTGAACTGGGGCATGTCACCGTCCGTTTCGATGGCGAAGCACACGCCGAATTCCCCGGCACCATTCACGTCACCGGGGTAACCCCCACGGATATTCCCTTGGGTAGCACATTTAAATTTATCGCATCATCAGGAGTCGCTCATGTCTGAAGTAGCTGTAGTGATAGGCGGTGGCCAAACATTGGGCGCTTTTCTCTGTCATGGCCTGGCACAAGCGGGTTACCGTGTTGCCGTGGCTGATCTGAATGCCCATAACGCCCATCTGGTGGCACAGCAAATCAATCAGGAATATGGCGATCAACGTGCCAAGGCTTTCCAGGTGGATGCCACCGATGAAGCCAGCGTGATAGCGCTGGCTGGTGAGGTTAATGGCGCTTTCCACCAGGTGAATTTACTGGTGTACAGTGCGGGCATTGCCAAAGCCGCCCCTATTACCGATTTTCCATTAGGTGACTTTGATCGCTCGCTGCAGGTCAACCTGGTGGGTTATTTCCTCTGTGCCCGAGAGTTCTCCCGCCTGATGATCCGCGATGGTATTGCCGGGCGTATTATTCAGATCAATTCCAAATCCGGTAAAGTTGGCAGCAAACATAATTCCGGCTACAGCGCGGCCAAATTTGGCGGCGTCGGGTTAACACAATCGCTAGCGCTCGACCTGGCGGAGTATGGTATTACCGTGCACGCACTGATGCTGGGTAACCTGCTCAAATCACCGATGTTTCAATCTCTTTTGCCTCAATACGCGCAGAAATTAGGCATCAAACCGGAAGAGGTGGAAAAATATTACACCGATAAAGTACCCATGAAGCGGGGTTGCGATTATCAGGATGTGCTGAATGTACTGCTGTTCTATGCCAGTGATAAAGCATCCTATTGCACTGGCCAGTCGATCAATATTACCGGGGGCCAAGTAATGTTCTGACCGGGCTTTTAGCGCTAAGCCGATTTTAACGCTGACCGGGCTTTTCGAACTAACTGTACTACCATCCCACGTCAAGCGGCAGGGCCCCCCTGCCACTTGCACTCATTGAGATAACGAGAGGAAAATCGCCCCATGACTAATGCCCTGATCTGTTTTGCTGTGATCGCCTGGCTGATGCAAATTGTTCTCGGTTGGTGGCAAATCCAGCGCTTCAACCGTGCTTTCGACCGTTTATGTCAGTTGGGCAACGTGGGGGTTGGCCGTTCCGGTGGCCGATTCAAACCCCGGGTGGTATTGGTACTGGCCTTCGACACACAACAGCGCGTGTGTGGCAGCCTGCTGATGCGCGGCCTGACTATTTTCGCCCCCCCCAAGCCGCTCCCCCAGTTACATGGTTTGCATCAACAGGCGCTACGCCCGGAGGTGATCTTTCCCGAGGATCGGGCCTGCCAAACTGCACTAGCATTAGCGATCACATCAAAATCATGATATTTTCACATTAAAAGACATTACCTTTCATAGTGAATTATTCACCGAGAGGAATGCTCGACTCTTGTGAACAGGAATCGCTATGAAACCAAAGCAGCGGCAAGCCGCTATCCTTGAATATTTGCAGCGGCATGGCAAAACCAACGTTGATATTCTGGCAGAACATTTCTCCACCACCGGCACCACTATCCGTAAAGACCTCACCTTACTGGAAGAACAAGGCGAAGTGATCCGCACCTACGGCGGGGTGGTACTCAGCCGGGATGAGGGCGATCAACCTATTGACCGCAAAACCCATATCAATAGCGAAAAAAAACGCCAGATCGCCTATGCGGCGAGCAAACTGATCGATGATGGGGATTCACTGATCTTCGATACGGGGAGTACGGTGTTGCAGATGGTACCGCATTTGGCACAGTTCAATAATATTACGGTGATGACCAACAGTTTGCATATCGTCAATGCGCTGGTGGAGCTGGATAACGACCAAACCATTCTGATGCCCGGCGGCACCTATCGTAAAAAATCGGCCTCTTTCCACGGCAGTCTGGCGGAATCGGCATTTAAGCAATTTAGTTTCGATAAGCTGTTTATCGGCGCTGATGGCGTCGATCTCCATGCCGGGGTGACCACCTTTAATGAAGTGCACAATGTCAGCAAGGCGATGTGCGAAGCCGCCAGCCGCATTGTACTGCTGGTGGACTCATCCAAATTTGGTCGCAAAAGCCCCAATGTGGTGTGCGAACTTAGCGCCGTCGATACCTTAATCACCGATAACGGCATTAACCCTGATTATTTGGCCGCACTGCAGGCCAAGGGGATCAATATTATTCTGGTGGGAGTGCCTGATGAATAACAGCAATGCACTGATCAATTTTGCCCGTGAAACATTAGAAATTGAACTCAAAGAGGCACAGCGTCTGCTGACTCGTCTGGATGATAACTTTGTCCGTGCTTGTGAGCTGGTGTTGAATTGCCAGGGCAAAGTGGTGGTTTCCGGCATTGGTAAATCTGGGCATATCGGCAAGAAGATTGCTGCATCACTGGCTAGCACCGGCACCCCTGCTTTCTTCGTCCATCCTGCTGAAGCCCTGCATGGCGACCTCGGTATGATTGGTGTTGATGATGTGGTGATCTTTATCTCCTATTCTGGTCGCGCCAAAGAGTTGGAGCTGATTCTGCCGCTACTGGCAGAAAGCAACATCCCGGTGATCGCCATGACCGGTGGCAAAGAGTCACCGCTGGCGCTGGGCGCTGCCTGTACCTTGGATATCAGTGTCGAGCACGAAGCCTGCCCGATGGGTTTGGCACCCACCTCCAGCGGGGTCAATACCCTGATGATGGGCGATGCGCTGGCGATGGCGTTGATGCGCCAACGGGGCTTTAATGCTGAAGACTTCGCCCGTTCTCACCCTGGGGGGAGTTTAGGGGCTCGTCTGCTCAATCGAGTCCATCACGTGATGCGTAGTGGCGATCGCCTGCCAAAGGTTGAGGAAAATGCCACAGTCATGGATGCCATGTTGGAGCTAAGCCGTACTGGCCTTGGGCTGATTGCAGTATGCGACCAGCAGCAAAAAGTGGTCGGGGTGTTTACCGATGGTGACCTGCGCCGTTGGTTGGTAAAAGGCCATAGCCTTAACGACAGTTTGCGCCCAGCGATCACTCGCCCAGGTTACCGGCTGCCCGAACAGTGGCGTGCCGGGGAGGCATTGGAAGCGTTGCACAAGCAGCGCATCAGTGCCGCCCCGGTGGTCAATACTGATGGTGTTCTGGTGGGTGCCATCAATCTGCACGACTTGCATCAAGCCGGGATTAGCTGAAACAGAACGGCCTGGTTCACCAGGCCCATCGCTAAAAAGTCACTTACCACCAGGCATGGAAATGATGCACCGGACCAATCCCTTGCCCCACTTCAAGTGTGTCCGCTTGCTGTAAGGCTAATTGCAGATACGATTTTGCTGCCGCCACGGTCTGTTGCCAACTCGTGTGGCGTGGGCGTAATGCCGCCAACGCCGCCGAGAGGGTGCAACCAGTGCCATGGGTGTGCCGGGTGCTGATACGTGGTGAGCTGAATCGCTGTTCAACCCCGGGCATAAATAGCCAATCCGGGCTTTCACCTTCAGTCAAATGCCCCCCTTTCATCAACACCGCCTGGCACCCCATCGCCAATAGCGCCCGCCCCTGCTCACGCATCTGCTGTTCTGTTTCCGCCGGTTGGCAAGCCAATAAAGCGGCTGCTTCAGGCAAGTTGGGGGTGATAATCGAAACCAAAGGCAGTAATTCACGGCGGATAGCCTCTACCGCCGCCGGGTCCAGCAAAGGATCGCCGCTTTTAGCCAGCATCACCGTATCCAGCACCACATAAGGCAGAGCATAATGGCGCAACCGTTCAGCAACCGCTAAAACAATATCTGTATTCGCCAACATGCCAATTTTGGCACTATCAATGCGCACATCGCTAAGCACTGAATCGAGTTGCGCCGCAACAAAAGTGGGCTCGATGTAATATACCGACTGTACCCCTTGGGTATTTTGTGCCACCAGCGCGGTAATCACCGACATACCATAGGCCCCTAATGCGGAGAATGTCTTCAAGTCCGCCTGGATCCCGGCACCACCACTAGGGTCGGTGCCAGCAATGGTTAAAGAATTAATCCGTTTCATTGCAGATCCTCCGCACGTAATTGATAAAGTGCATCAAGAAACGCCGGGGTAAAACTCCCAGGACCAGCGCAGCGCTCGGTGGCTTGGGCACCGCATAACGCCATCACACGGCAAGCGGTGGCAACATTATCCAATCGGTCACCCGGAAGGCTGCAAAATGCCGCCACCACCGCCGATAAAGCGCACCCGGTGCCCACCACGCGGGTCATCAAAATATCGCCGCCGTTTACCGCCCAATCGCGCTCCCCATCAGTGATGTAGTCGACCTCCCCGGTCACCACCACCACCGCGCCACTCGAGCGTGCCAAGGTACGCGCTGCGGGTAACGCCGCCAAGGAATCATCCAGACTATCGACACCGCGACCACTGGCTTGCAGGCCACTGAGCGCCATCACTTCTGAAGCATTACCGCGGATCGCTGCCGGGTGCAGAGTCAGCAAATGCCGTGCAAAGGCGGTACGATAATCCAGCCCACCGACCGCAACCGGGTCTAACAACCAAGGTTTCCCTGCCTGATTGGCGGCATCAATGGCCGCTAACATCGCCTCTGCCTGTGGCCGGTTCAAGGTACCGATATTAATCAACAAGGCATCCGCCAAGCGGCTGAACTGTGCCGCTTCTTGCGCTTCCACCACCATCGCTGGCGAAGCCCCTAGCGCTAACAGCACGTTAGCCGTGAGTTCTTGCACCACTTCGTTGGTTAAACAGTGCAGCAATGGCGGGTTACGTTTGAATTGGTTAAAACAGGCCGCGGCACGACTGCCGGGTAGTACATCAGGTCGAGTGAACATATTCCTCCCAACCGGCGTTCAAGAAGGCGGGTACCGGTTGAGATACCAAGACTTCCCTACGCTGGCATAATCCAGATCAGGTAATACGGGTAAAATCTCAGCCAATACTAACGGTACAGGCACCCCGAGTCAGAACTTGCCATTATTGGGGCTGGATAGGATAAGGTCAACCGCCTGTTTAGAATACTGAGTGAAGAATGCAAAGCTATAAAAAAGGAAAACGTGTTCAACAACGGGCTACAGGTTAGTCTCTAGTCGCTCGCCAATGGCACTGCCTACAGGTTGCTAAAGTGAAACGAGCCATAGCTCCGGGTAGAGGAGACGCTAGTCTATCAGTAGACATGAATGCTCTCTTCACTGACTGGCTGAAAACAAAATGCCCAGAAGCCTCGAAAGCAAATAGGCAATCCATCTGGAACAAGCACTGTAAACCCCTTTACGATCTGCCGCCTAACAACCTGACCTATCAGCATGTGTACTCACTGCTCATCGCTCTGGGGCCAACCAATGCGGCACATAGAGCATGCCAGATTGTTCGTGCCATGATGTTATACGCCTTCCAAGCTCATGGTATAGAAAGCCAACCAGGGCAGCCAGTATACGTTCCTCAGAAATTATCTGAAGTACATGATCGAAAAACTGTGGCTGCCGTTATCGGTAAAGTTCGTGAAAATTGCCGGAGTGCAAAACAGTACCGCACTCTCTGGCACTGCCTTGGCGATACTCCATCACATGCAGCAATGCGTTTCCTGATGGTCACCGGGGCCAGGAAGAGTGAAGTAACGAAGATGACATGGTCCGAGCTGAATTTGGAAGCTAAAATCTGGACTCTGCCCGCCACAAGGACAAAAACCCGGCAAGAACGCATCTACCCTTTCCCCGAAGTACTCATTGAGCTGTTAAAGGAATGGGCTTGGACTCGAAAAGACAGTGATAGCCTTGTTTGGGGCTACATTGGTGAGACAACGATGGCACATTCAGCAGAACGCTTACGCCCGATTGTTGGCAATGATTTCACGACACATGATATTCGCTATAGCGCCGCGTCATTGATGAGTGGTGAGGCAGGTATTGATCCGATGGTTGTCGATTTGCTGTTGGGGCATAGAGTTAAAGCGGTTACATCCAAGATTCTTGCGACTTACCAACCTAAAGCTTTTCAGGAGAATGTGAATGCTGCCTGGCCTGTTTGGTTTAAGTGGTTTGAGCAAAATATTCTATTTGAAGAAGAAAATTCATGATGCATTGGTGTGTTAATGCTGATAAATAAAGCTTATTTAGTTGGAATTAGTAAAACCTACGCTTTAGCCTACACTTTCATAACCAGTTGATTTATTTGTTGTTACTACCCTGCTGCACTTTGACAGATTAGTCAAGAAGTTTACAAAAAACCGCAAAGTTACACTAAAGGTGAATTTACAAGTAAAATACTAAACTATTTTATCCACTCGGCAAGAACCGCCTCAAGCTTGGCCAGCGCCTGAGTATGCTTATCTTTTGGTATGTGCCCAATATTTTGCAACTTCCATTTTACCGCTGGCAAATGCTGAATCTGCTCTTCAGGAGCCAGACTCCAGTCCGGTTGACCACTTTTGAAAGACATCAAAAAATCATAATCCCGCTGCATGAATTGTGCTTTGAGAGCAGTAACCATTAAGTTGGGTATCGCATTGAGTTCTTCAAGAGAGACCGCATCGAATATCATTCCATTAAATTCATTTGCGTATGGCAGAGAAATATCTTTCCAATGAGGATCTAAAATTTCTGATAACGGGCGCTTATGTCCCAGTAGATAAGTGATGAAACCATTAAATATCTGGCGATCAATACCCTGCGTTTCAAGCAGCATTTTGACGTCATAAAAATCACGGGGATGTTGCCTATCCAGCGCAGCACAAAGCTTTCCACCATAGAGATCGGCAAGCGATACAACCTGAATAGCAGCGAAACCGAACTCATCTTCTACCGCTTCAACAACATCACGTTCTTCTGGGGGATACAGCGTACCTCGCGCAACAGGCGAAACTTCTATCTTTATCTGTGCCTCCTGAGAAGAAACAACAATGCGCATTTCATCAGGATTATTCGTTTGTAGTACCGCCGAAATGCCAGCCTGTTGTTGCAGTATTTCAGCAATACGCGTCAAAGCAGCCCGAACGTTTGGCAATGCCTCATCTCTGCTTTCCAGCAGAATGTAAGCCAAATCGATATCAACCGATAGACGTGGAAAATCACGGACAAATAAGTTTATTGCCGTCCCACCTTTTAGCGCAAAGCATCGCTCTAATGCCACAACAGGTAATGCACTAAGCAGCAACGCAACTTGCCGATAATAAGGTGATTGCTTATCCATGTGAGATCCCTCTGCTAACAAAACTCTCTGGAACAGTGATCTGATATTTTTGATCCAGCTTGCCACCAGATACGATCTGTCGTTTCCCGGCACCCAAATCAATGCTGGTTTTATCTATTCGCTTAACCCATGCATGAGCATAGTGATCGGCCAGAAACAGGTAAAGGCGGTTAGTTTTCACTGCGCGACTGGATTGCAACAACACTTCGACTTTACGTGGACTCAGATTTACCAACCCCTGAAACAGCTCCGCAGCGTGCTCAAATGAAAGCGAACCTGGGACTGCGTTAGCAATCTCGTAAGCAGCTAATTCCAGTACACTCGCTCTCAACCGCTCTCCTTTAATTTCTACCTCTGTCAGATATTTTTCGTCATGCATATTGAGCTTCTGATTAGAAAGTAAAAGCCACTCCACATTGGGAAATTCTTTGAACCACTTTGGCAACGAAGCTTTGTCATCTACGCAAAGCCAAATTGCCTGACGCGTTAAGTGAAGATAATGAGAGCGTCCCTGCCAGGTCAAGCTAGTAAGCCCCGCCAGATGCACAGAAATCCCCAGCTGATTTTGCAAGCATAAGACGGCATCGTTCCACTGAGGCTCGCGCCCACTTCGCACGTATACCCCAGCTCGTAGTTTTTGCAACCAGTTGCTGTGCATATACTTATTGGCTAAAGAAGGACTAATACCATTTTTTGTCAGCCAGGACTGTAGTACCAAGGAGCCGGGCGCACTGTTCTGTAAAAGCCAGTTTAGTTTTGAAGCCATACATTAACCATTGGTTTAATAATACAACTAAAATTAAACCATCAAATTGATGATCTTTCAATATTGAACTTAAGTGCTCAGATTTTCTGGGAAGTCTAAAGTGAAGCATGCCTACTATCTATAACGTAATGAAATTCATCAAAGACACATTATTAGCATGGGAATTATAACTAAAGGTTATTAACTTTCCATTATTTGTAGTATTTTTTTCTATCTATTGAAAGATTAACAACTCATCCCCATTAATTTTAAATTGGCTAACATAGCGCCAACAAACAATCTGGATGTCCCGGTAAGTATCAAGGTAGTTGTCGTCCTCAGTTAATTTATGCAGCCTGTTTTTCCCGCTCTGGGTTGAGCGTGACGCTATCCTTCCATTGCTTTTTCGCATAATCAAGAGTGAGCCGTTCGAAATCCTGCCAATTCGCAGGTGGAGACTATTTTCACTACAATTCCTGCCATAAATCCATCACTGAAACATAACACTCGCGAACCGGGCAATATTAGAAAACATTTTTGGATAGCCTAACGGCTCTGTCATACTCGCTCAATCTCTCCGGCATAAAACCATTTGATAGGATAAGGTCAACCATTCGGTCAGAGCCAGCAAAGTGAAGCCGTATTAATTTTTTATAATAACGCACTAATCTTACTCAGTAATCGCGCGGGGATAAGCATGGGATCTGGTTGGCGGTACCTCGATTCCCCCCGAGGTCATTTTGTTTGACCTCAGGAAGGTGAGACGACCAGAATACTGACCTGTGAGCAATATCCCTGGTTGGCAAAAGCATTGACAGGCAACTGGTCGAAAGCCAAATCTTCACAAATTGGCAATAAAGCTAATCAATCAGAGGCTATCCACCGGTAATTTAACTTTATCTATGACTTTGCGTAAAATAAAGCTTGAATGTAAACCACTTACTCCAGGCATTTTTGTTAGTCTATCTAGAAGAAAACGCTCATAATGCCTCATATCTTTAACTATCACTTTTAAGATATAATCGGCAGATTGCCCCGTAACTATATTGCACTCAATAACTTCCTCCATTTTTATCACTTCCTCTTCAAAATCTGCAAATCGGTCAGTTGTATGGCGATCCATCTCTACTGCCAAATAAATTTGAAGGTCGTACCCTAAAATCTCCGGGCTCAGTAATGTGACATAACGACTAATGACTCCCGCTTCTTCTAATTGTTTTATCCTTCTGGCACAAGGTGTTGGTGAAATCCCTACTTTTTCGGCTAGCTCTATATTGCTAATTCGACTGTTATCTTGAATGATATTTAATATTTTCTTGTCAACTCTATCGAGAGAAATAGCCATTTTTTATCCTGAAAAATGAGAGTGGCATTTAACCCAGAGATATTAACCTCATAATCCTCTGGGTAATTATTATCAATAAACTATGCTTAGTAGGATTATCCCTGGCATAGTTCGTATCTTCCCAGAGCATTAAGTAATGCCTGGAATGAAGCCTGAACAATATCTTGGCTCCTACCTATACCACAGTAACGTTGCCCATTAATATTCGCTTGAATATATGCCATGGCTTCCGAACTCTCATTTTCGCCCAAGGTATGCTCATTATAATTTACGATATCAATTATATAGCCAAGCTCTTTGGTGATAGCACGCACAAAAGCCTCTAGCGGTCCATGCCCCTCAGCCTTGATATCAATGACCTGCTTTTCTTTTTTCAGACTAACATTTAGCTTAATATTTTTATTATCATAATGAATATTAAACCCATCTATTGAGTATGCATTTTCAACTTCAAAATAGCTCTCATTAAATAGTTTTGCAATAATTTCAGATGATACTTCACCTTCAATTCTTTCTGCTTCATGTTGTACTATAGGGCTAAAATCAACCTGCATCCAGCGAGGAAGTTGCCAGCCATATTCGTTTGCCAGTATATAACCTATCCCCCCTTTACCCGACTGGCTATTGATACGAATGACCTCTTGGTAGGTACGCCCTACATCCTTAGGGTCTATAGGAAGATAGGCAACCTGCCAAGCAGTCCCTGGTTGATATTTTTTTAGGCATTTATTAATTGCATCCTGATGGCTTCCTGAGAATGCAGCAAAAACAAGTTCACCAGCATAAGGATGGCGTGGATGAACATTGATCTGCGTACAACGCTCAACAGTCCGGATAATATGATCAATATTAGCAAGGTGGAGTTCAGGATCTACGCCTCTGCTATATAAATTCATGGCTGCGGTGATAATATCCATATTGCCGGTACGCTCCCCATTACCGAGCAAAGTCCCTTCAACCCTATCTGCCCCAGCCAGCAAGCCAAGCTCTGCAGTAGCCACCGCACAACCACGGTCGTTATGGGTATGAAGACTAATAATAATATTTTCCCTATGTATTATATGATCACATACCCACTCTATCTGGTCTGCATAAACATTGGGCGTTGTCATTTCTACCGTAGCTGGCAGATTAATGATGGTTGGACGCTCTGCGGTAGGTTCCCATATGGCATTAACGGCATTGCATACTTCTACAGCATAATCCATTTCAGTCCCTGTAAAGCTTTCCGGGGAATATTGAAATTGCCACTGTGTTTCCGGATATTGCAATGCATAGTTTCTTACCAAAATTGCACCTTGCACCGCGATTTCTTTAATTTCATTTTTCGATTTACAGAATACTTGTTCGCGCTGTATGGTGGAGGTCGAGTTGTAAAGATGAATAATTGCCTTGCGTACACCTTTTAAAGACTCGAAACTTTTCGCAATAAGTTCTTCCCTTGACTGAGTCAAGACCTGGATGGTGACATCTTCAGGAATAAGATCATTCTCAATAAGATGACGAATGAAATCGTAATCTGGCTTTGATGCTGCGGGAAAGCCAACTTCTATCTCTTTAAATCCTACCTCAACGAGTAAGTTAAAAAGCTCTAACTTTTGCGCAGGTGACATGGGGTCAACAAGCGCTTGATTACCATCTCTGAGATCAACACTACACCAAATGGGCGCTTTTTGGATTATCCTATCAGGCCAGCGACGGTCATCCTTTTTCAACGGGTTATAGGGCAGGTACTTATTGTGATTAAAAGAACTCATATCATGACCTTTTTGTAAGAGTAACCACTCTGTTTTTTAGACTTAAATAATACCCTATCATATTGGGATATAAACACCATTCTAAGTCGATAATTCACCAAATATTAGCTAATAAATGATAAAAAAATGAGTTTTTTAGTGAATCCATGATCACCCAGAGATCTGAAACATTCACTGTTATAAATCTTCCTACATCCTGATTAAGCCTCTGCAAGGATAGTATTATGCGTAAAGCCTGCTTCACTAAACTGCAAAATGGCATTTGAATCGATCATGATTTGGCCTCCAGCCGAACACGCCACGAATTGACTCTTTCTTCCACGGTTCCCATGGCTGATTTTTATGCCAATGGAAACATCAATGTCCAACAAGAGAAAAGCCGGAGTTCTATGAAAACCTGCTTTAAGCCCCTTCAGCTCAGGTTGCATGTTCCTTGCTCACCGATCAATTTGAGATTGGCCCAGCTTTTACATTACTGGCCGCAAACTCCGACAAAAAGCATCAAGTGTCCAGCGAAGCCATTGTCCTACAGATGGGATAAGGTCAACCGCCTTGGTGAGGTTCAGGATTCGCTTTTTAAATGCTAATAAATCGCCTTTTGGCTGCACCGAGCAACGGTTTGGATAACGCGCGCTGTTGTTCTTGCGCTTCCCTTGTTGTTAACTAGACTAATTGAATATCAATGACATTCTCTCTACCGGGGAAGTCATCAAGCTAGGCCCTCGCCAATCGCCGCACTGTGAGTTCTGGTGGAATTATCTTGGTCGCAGGGTGAAAATCGCAAGAGAGAAGCCCGTGAGCACAAATTACGAAGCCTTGTTCAATAACAGTTATGACCGGATCACCAGCAAAGATCGCGGAGATCAGTTTTTCTCTCATTTCTATAAATTGTTCGTTGAGAGTACCCAAGGGCTGAGTATCTTTCCGGTGTCTGATGATCATCTGCAGCAACAAAAAATTATTTATAAATCATTTTTTTATATGCTTTCCGTTGCCACCACACATATCGTCTCTGACTATCTGGAGCGTGTTGCCCGTGAACAGAGTGCCCAGGGCCTGAATCTGCCCGCTGCGGTCTTCGCTTATTGGCGCCGTGCCGTTTTGCAAACCGTGCGGGATCTCGACCCGTTATGGGATGAAGATGTTATCACTGCGTGGGCTATTTTTATGGCACCAGGGCTAGAGTTTATGCGGCGTCAGGCAGAGTTGCACCATGACGCGAATAAAGGCAACCACCATGAATCCTAACCTGTTATTACCCGCACTCGATGCCACCCATGCTGCATTGCTGGTTTATGATGCCGATGAGCGGCTATGTTATTGGAATAGCAAGGTCACTGATTATTATCCGGTGCTGGCAGGCAAATTACAGCAAGGTGTTACACTGCAAGACATTGTCGGTGTGATGATCAATACCCGCCATCAGGCGGCCAATCAGCAGAAAAGCGCCAGCTTGGCCAAAACACTGCTTCATCATTATCGGCAAGAATCACACTATGAAATTCGTGAGATTGCCAACCATACCTTTTATATACAACATAACCGTATTGCCACGGGTGGAATTATCAGTCTGCATACGGATATTAGCCACTTCGCTGATATTGCCAGTAGCCGACAAACTCAGAACAATAATTTTATTCTGGCCGCAGAAGCCTCACGCATCGGTATTTGGGATTGGGAATACACCCAAGATCGGTTACATGTTAATGATGCTTTATTATCGTTGCTCGGTATCAGCCATAATGAAAATGAGTATACCTCGGCCCTTTGGCAGCAAGTCATTCACCCCGATGACTTACCTTTGTTATTGCAAGGTGTTGACCAAGCCAATAAAGAACTATCACCGCTATTTTCCTGTGAAGTGCGCATTAAACACCACTGTGGTGATGAGCGTTGGGTATTGATTCAAGGGCAAATTATCTCTCCAGATATTAACGGAGAATTGATGCGAGCGGTGGGGACCCTACAGGATATCACCGAGCGGAAAGAGGCAGAAACCTCCTCTCAGCAAGCGGTAGAGCTGGCCCACGCTGCCAACCAGGCCAAGAGTGAGTTTCTGGCCAATATGAGCCATGAAATTCGTACCCCAATGAATGGTATTCTGGGGATGACCCAATTGTGCCTGGAAACCAATCTCAATAAAGAACAACGCGATTATATCAATATGGTGTATTCTTCAGCCCGCGCCTTATTGAAAATAATCGATGATATTCTCGACTTTTCCAAAATAGAAGCAGGTAAAATTATCCTTGAACTGGAAGATTTTGCCCTACGCCCGTTGATCCATGAAATTACACGCCCATTAACGCCCAAGTTTTCCGAAAAGGGGCTGGAATTAATCGTTGATATTCACCCCAATACCCCGGCAATCGTACACAGTGATGCACTGCGCTTGCGGCAGGTGATTACCAACCTGATTGGTAATGCACTCAAATTCACCCACACAGGCGAAGTGGTATTACAAATTACCCCAGCGCCAACCCCAGACGATAGGCTAACGTTTAGTATCATTGACACCGGAATAGGCATTCCTGCTGAAAAGCAGGCGGTGATCTTTGAGTCATTCAGTCAGGCAGACAGTTCTACTACTCGCAAATATGGTGGTACTGGGTTGGGATTAACCATTTCAGCGCGACTGGTGGAAATGATGGGGGGCAAATTGCAGGTTTCCAGCCAGCCTGAGCAGGGTAGCTGTTTCTATTTTTCACTGCCGATTAATGCCAACGAAACGGCCCCAACCCGTGCGACGGTGGTGCTACCAAGTTGGTTAAAAGGAATGGATGTTTTAGTGGTGGATGACAACGCCACTAACCTGCGCTTGCTGTTTGATATGCTACGCAATAACGGGTTTAAACCCCAGACGGTGAATTCCGGGCGAGCAGCACTGGAATTGTTAAATGAAGGCCAGCGTTTCCCACTGATTCTGCTCGACTCCCAAATGCCAGAAATGGACGGTATGGCACTGGCGCTGGAAATTATGTCCACCCCCAGCTTACGCCAGTGCAAATTGATTATGCTCAGTTCCATGAGTAACCAGCTAGATACCGGGGTGCTGCGTAAAGTTGGGGTTTCCAGTTTTCTAACCAAGCCCATTGATGTTACCGAACTTCTGGAAGCCATCATCGATACCTTTAATCCTGAGGAAGTTCCGATCCCACCGCCCGCCTCCACCATTGCGCCGACACCGCCCCCGGTAGTCAATAGTCATGCTCTACATCTGCTGGTGGCGGAAGATAATCTTATCAATCAACAACTGGTGATTAATTTTATCCGCAAACTGGGGCATACCTGTGATGTGGTAGGTAATGGCAAGCTGGCCCTGCAGAAGTTACAACAGAATCATTATGATGTGGTTTTAATGGACTTGCAGATGCCCGAAATGGATGGCACCGAGGCAGTACAACAACTGCGCGCCAGTGAATCATTACAAGCTGGCAAGCATCAGCCGATTATCGCCATGACCGCTCATGCGATGAAAGGTGACCGTGAAAGATGTCTGGCCCAAGGGTTTGATGGCTATATCAGTAAACCCATTTTGCTGGACAACCTGGGAAGCGAAATTAAGCGGATGCTTACCGGTGACCCAGCTGCACCAGCTACACCAGCCACGCCCAAGGAAAATATCTTTGATTATGAGCAGAGCATCGCTCAATTAGGTGATGATAGAACCTTATTCAGCGAATTAGCGGCGATCTTTATTGAAGAGATCCCTACCCTCCAGCAAGCCCTGGCCAATGCCATAGAAAAACAGGATATTGAAGCTATTCGCCGTAGTGCCCATCAGCTAAAAGGGGAATGTCTGCATTTTGCCTGCCCCCCGTTGGAAAACAAGCTGAGCCAGATTGAACAGGCTGCCGCAGCAGGTAATATGGCGGTAATTACCAAGCAATATCATGGTGTTGATGAGTTATGCCAACAATTACAAGCGGAATTACTCGCCTGTAAAGATCAGCTTTAAACAGCGTTGATACCCAGCAGGCTTAGGGATAAGCCCGCCATGATAGGTCTTCGCAGCCATCAGGCTTGCTTACTTCCGTGAATCAAATAGTTACTCTTACCTGCTGATTTGGCACGATACATCGCTTGATCTGCCTGTAATAACAGCGTCTTGATGGTGGTGTCGTCACCGGTATAAATAGAGGCTCCTATACTGGCGGATACGTTTATCGCATGCCCAGCAATAAACGCCAACTCAGCCAGTTGAGCCAAGACCTGCTGACAAAAAGCCCGGATTTGTGCCTCAGGATCAGTTAATTGCCCAAGCACAGCGGTAAATTCATCCCCCGCCAATCTGGCAACAAACCCCCTGTTTTGGATACAATCACTCAGTAAATTGGCGAATATTTTCAACACGTTATCACCAAACTCATGTCCCAGATTATCGTTTATCTGCTTGAAACCATCCAGATCAATAAACAATACCGCCATCGGTAACCCAGTCGCCAGGCATTCGGCCCTGGATAATTCCAAATGATGAAGAAATGCCCTGCGGTTAGGTAAGCCAGTTAGCATATCGTGAGTGACGTCATATTCCAGACGTTGCTGCAATCTTTTTAGCTCACTGATATTCATCGAAAGGATATAGAACCCCTGAGTTTCACAAGGTACCAGCGTGGTATGAACCGCCAATAAGCCCGCCTGAGTCTTAAGTTCATTCTCAAAACTGACCGTTTCCCCTTGCAACGCTTTTTCAATCATCGGTTTGGCGACAAGATAAGCCTGCTCACCCATAAATTGCCGCAAGGTCATGGTCTTTAGTGACGCCTCATCAATACCAAACCAACGCTGATAAGCACTATTGGCAAACTGATAGACTTCATCTGTACCCACTTGGCTAATCAAGGCTGGCATATTATCAGTAATGGCCCGCAAACGTTCTTTTTCTGCATTCAGTTGATACTGGGCATTTACCCGGCTTTCAATCTCCAGATTCAGTTTATTCACTACCGTATTTAATTCTTGGGTGCGTGATATCACCCGCTCCTCCAGCTCCTGCTGCAAGATACGCAAATTATTTTCAGCTAATTTACGTTCACTGATATCAACCAGCACGGAGATCAAATGATGCGGCGAGCCATCAGACAAACGGTTAAGCGCGACGGTCAATTCGACCCAAACCAGCGTGCCGTCGAAGCGGAAATAACGTTTCTCCATCGAATAGGTGGAGATTTCATTTGCCAGTAGCTGCCTCAGCAACTCCAGGTCATTATCCAGATCATCCGGGTGTGTAATGTCCTGGAATGTCCGCGCCATCAACTCCGGCTCACTGTAACCCAGAATGTCACATATACGCGGATTGACCCGTAACCAGTAACCCTCTAATGAAACCAGCGCCATCCCCACAGCCGCCTGAGAGAATGTCTGCTCAAACAGCGCTTCGGAACGTTCCAAATTCAATTTCAAACTTTCGGTATAAATATCCCGCTCTATATTGTGTAAATACTCTTCGATAACTGCAGCAAAATCCTGCAAGTCGGTAGCTTTTTTTGCTGAAAAATCATGCGGTTGCTGGTCGATAATACAAAGCGTACCTAACGGTAAACCATCAAGCGACAACAGAGGTTGCCCGGCATAAAAACCGATATGGGGAGGCCCCTGAACTAACGGATTATCAGCAAAACGCGGATCCAGAGCGGTATTGGGGACAATAAAGGTTTCCCTCTGTAAAATGGCATGCCCACAAAATGAGATCTTTCTTGGTGTTTGCGGCGCATCCAGACCAAAACGCGACAGAAACCACTGCCGATCCCGGTCGATCAAAGAAATTAAGGCAATCGGTACGCCAAAATAACTGGCCGCCAGGCGAGTAATTCTGTCGAGCTTTTCTGTTGCCCGACTATCCAGAATATGCAATGAATCCAATACACATTGGCGCAATGGCTCATTAGCGGGTATGCAAGGTTCGATCATAATCCCCCCAATGCTTCGTTAGCTGGACAACGAAAGAATCTCATGTTGGATCAATGGATAAATTTTTCATCAAGGTCAGCAGATTATGCCCATCTGCAGTTTGGTAGCTCACCTCATCCATCACCGATTGAATCAATATCAATCCCATCCCCCCTTCCGGCCAACTGGCAGGATCAAGAGGGTCCGGTGAAAGTGTAGGTGATGTTACCCAACGCTGCAGAATGCTATCAGGAATGGGCACACCCAAATCTGAGAATGTTAAGATTAACCGCCGGTCATCATGGGCTAACGTGATAGTCACATTTTGATGGTCATCGTAATTTACGGCATGTTTAACAATATTGGTAAATGCTTCGCATGAGGCTAAATCAACCTGATAAACAAGCGCCGGGTCCAGCGAAAAAGGAGCAACAAATTCATATAATGCATCGCTCAGCTTCGCCAGACTCTCCAGGGATGCCGGTAAACAGAGTGTAGTCTTGACACTAGCCATATGGCCTCTCCTTCATATACCTCTCATACTTCAAATTGCTTGGGTGTTGGCTGCATCTATTCGCACCCGTTACATAGTGAGCTATGCTCCTGGCGACTCTCGGATTTGCCGCCTACAAGCAAATCGAATTATTTTGGGTATACGCCACCAGTTAGTCTCAACGGTTTATCAGTTTAAGCGCCGATTCACGATCGCTGCTAATGGTAAAAATCCGATCCATTCTCGTGAGTTTAAACATGTTCTGGATATTGCTATTCAATGAGCAAAGTGCCAAATCACCCCGGTTATTGAGCGTCTTAAGCATTGAAACCAGCGCGCCAAGGCAACTACTGTCGATAAAATCCACCTGGCTGAAATCCAGCAGCAGGCAATTTTTACCTTGCTCAATCATAGAGAGAATTTCTTGCTTAAAAACGACAGCGACGGAGGCATCAAGACGACGGACCAGAGGCGAAATAATTTCAACACCATTCTCAGACTGGATTTCAAAGTTCATAACTGCTCCTTTATTCATTCACTGTATCAAACTGATCACTCTTCAAGCATTATCCGGCACGACAATGCGCTCAATCGCCATCAGCGAAATATCATCAGTAAACAACTGATGTGATACCACCGCCGGTTGCCGACTATTTTCATGTTCACTGCTGCGCCATAGACTCAGCGCATGTTCAACTTTTGCAAAAATCTCTGCTTTCGCCAGGCCACGACATTCCGTCAGTAATGCCTGCAAACGCTGCTCACCATAAAGTTCCTGATGCTTATTCTCACACTCAGTCACTCCATCGCTATAAAGATAGAGCCGATCCCCCGCTTGCAGGTTAAAATAAGTGTCTTGGTATTCCGCATTATCAAATAGCCCGATGGGCATGCCCCCATCGCCCACAGAACACAATTCGCCATCAGCACGGACAATAAAGGGCGTAGGATGCCCCGCCTGACAAAGCACCGCTTCACCATTACAGGTATTGATGACACCATAAATCAGCGTGTAGTAGCTGGTTACCTGATCATTATCCAGGCAAAAACGTTGATTGAGCGCCTCGACCACGCGATGTGGCGCGGCTGGGACCTGTTCCCCACTTGCTGTTTGGTGCAGCAATAACTGGCTACTGATGCGCCCTGCCAGAAACTCCCGCGAAACCGCCAGTGAAAGCATCGCCGCACTGATGCCATGCCCGGCAACATCAACACTGAAAAAAGCAATATGTTGTTCTCCCAAGGGGAAATAATTCAATAAGTCCCCAGAGACATAAGCGGAAGGTAAAAACATCCAATCAAACTCAAATCCAGACAACAACAGATTGTGACTGGGCAAAAAACTATGTTGCAGTTTAGCGGCAGCCTGGAGATCGGATTCTATTTGATGATAAGCATAAGAGAGCTTCTCATTGCGTGCTTCTAGGGTACTTTCGAGTAACAGTACCCGCTCTGCCGCATGCAACCGAGCACGAAGTTGATTTTGATTAACCGGCTTCGACAAAAAATCATCCGCCCCCGCCTCCATGCCGGTCAATAAATCTTCCATGGATTGCCGAGCCGTCAGCAGAATAACGTAGATATAATGACCAAAATCATCATTGCGGATAGCTTGGCATAAAGCGACGCCATCCATTACCGGCATTTCCCAGTCACTGATCACGATATTAATCGGTTGTTCAGCCAACTTTTGTAACGCTTGCTGTCCATCCTCGGCCTCACAGACGTTAAACCCCCATTTGAGTAACGTCGCCGCCATCAGGTGCCGATAACTTTTTGAATCATCTACGATCATTATGGTGACCTGCAGATCGGCTGCAGGTTGGCCATTGGTAATCAGTTCCATAGGTTCCATAAAATGATGACCCTTTACCCCAAAAAAATCATTCAGCGCGAGTTGATAATAGTCTTGCTAGCCCATGGTCTTTGCTATGGGCCAGCAGCTTCAATGGTGGCGGTTGATAAACCACATTAACAAGGGATCCCCCAAATTTCTGTCGCATACCCTTTGATGGTACGGTCACTGGAGAAGAGCCCCATACCCGCGATATTTAATAGTGCCCGCCGATGCCACTGTTGCTGATGGGCGAAATCATGCAACACCTGCTCTTGAGCCACACAATAGCTGTCAAAATCGAGCAGATGGCAATAATGATCGCCTTCGGTCAACATGCGGTAAATCGGCAGGAAAAGTGATTTATCCAGATTAAAACGCCCAGAAACCAAGGCGTCAACCGCCTCCCTAGTCACCGGATTATTGCTATAGACATGATTATGGGACCCCGCAAACCGATGAGCATTGATTTCCGCCGCATTGGCCCCAAAAAGATAAAAATTGTCTGCGCCCACGGCATCACGGATTTCAATATTAGCGCCATCCATAGTACCGATGGTCAAAGCACCATTCATCGCAAACTTCATATTACTGGTGCCCGATGCCTCGGTTCCCGCCGTCGAGATCTGTTCAGAAAGATCCGTCGCGGGAATAATATGCTCAGCCAAGGAGACCTTATAATCCTCAAGAAATAGGACATTCAGTTGCCCCTTGGCACGAGGATCGTTATTAATGGTTCTCGCGACTTCATTAATCAACTGAATAATCAGTTTAGCCATCGCATAGCCAGGGGCGGCTTTTCCTGAAAACAGATGCACTTTAGGCTGTAGAGTATTGCCAGACTCTACAATGCCTAAATACAGATGTATCACATGCAAAATGTTCAGTAGTTGCCTTTTGTATTCATGAATACGCTTTACCTGGCTGTCAAATAGAGCTTGGGGATCAAGTTTCACCCCCTGCCGAGTGGCAACCAGTTGGCACAGAGCCCGCTTGTTATGCAGCTTAATCGTCTGCAACTCCTCCAATACCCCACTGTCATTCGCCAGTTTTTTCAACCCTTGCAGTTTATCCAGGTCGGTAACCCAACCAGGGCCTAATTCACGCGTCAGAAAGGTGGCCAGCCTTGGGTTAGCTTGTTGGATCCAGCGCCTTGGCGTTACACCGTTAGTCTGATTGGTGAACTTCTCCGGCGAGATAAAATAAAAGTTGGGCACTAATTCTTGTTTAATCAGTTCAGAGTGCAACTTGGCCACACCATTCACCTTGTGGCTACCAACAATAGCCAGGTTGGCCATGCGTACTTTCTTCTCGCCCCCTTCTTCAAACAGTGACAATGAAGCCAGCAGTTCTGGTCTGTCAGGCCATTTTTCTGCCACTTCGCTCAGGTGACGGTGATTAATTTCGTAGATAATTTGCAAATGGCGCGGTAACAGTTTTTCAAACAAGGTCACTGGCCAGGTTTCAAGTGCTTCGGGCATCAGAGTATGGTTGGTAAACGCACAGGTTTTTTGCGTGATCCCCCAAGCAATATCCCAATCCAACCGGTGCTCATCCACCAGAATTCGCATCATTTCGACAATCGCTAACGCCGGGTGCGTATCATTAAGCTGTATGGCAACCGCATCAGGCAGTGTAGTGATATCCTCTGAACGGGTAGCAAATTCCTGGAAAATATCACGTAAGGTACAAGCAACCAGAAAGTATTCCTGTGTCAGGCGTAACTCTTTTCCCGATTGTATTTCATCAGCCGGATAAAGAATTTTTGAGATATTTTCCGAGGCTATTTTTTGGCTAACGGCGCGTAGATAATCCCCACGGTTAAAAATATGTACATCAAACGAATCAGATGCACTGGCGCTGTATAAGCGCAATTTGTTAACGGTTTTACCCCCATAGCCAGTGACAAAATAGTCGTGAGGAACCCCGACAATCACCTTCCAATCCATCCACATCGGGTTGTAATTACCATCTATATCTTCGGTAACTTCAATATGCCCGCCAACAGGAATTAACATCAGTTGCGAATGATGATCAATTAGCCAAGGGGAGTGGATGGCATGCCAATCATCCGGCTGTTCAACCTGTTTACCATTCTGAATCGACTGCTTAAATAACCCATACTCATATTTAATGCCGTGACCCGATGCGGCAATATCCAGGGTAGCCATGGAGTCGATAAAACAGGCCGCCAAGCGCCCTAACCCACCATTGCCTAATGCAGCATCAGGCTCTTGGCCGACGATAGCGTCAAAATCAAAACCCAACTCGCCAATGGCTTGGCTGGCAGCCGATAACAACCCGACATTCATCAAATTATTACGCAGCGACTGACCCAGCAAAAACTCCATGGACAGATAATAGAGTCGTTTTGATTTTGCGGCTTCCTGATAACCTTTGGTTTCGAAGAAACCGTCTAATTGGTAATCTCTTATTGTTAATGCCAGCGCATTAAAGATATCAGCATCAGTGGCATCCTGCAGTTCAAGGCATAAACTGTACCTCAACTTGCTGATTATATTATTTTTAATCTCGTCAACCCCAGGCAATTCAACACGTGTCTGCTTTGTATTCATTTTCATCCCTACCCAAGCCGTGTATCTGAGTGTTTTCTTCGATATGAGCAGATATTTACCCGCTCAAAGTAATCCGATAAGTATAGACGGCTTTCAACTATTCAAAGGGAAATTGCAAGGTTATGACAGGTTATCGCTAAGTGGCTTAAAAGCGTGCAGATTAGCAGCTTTATCTGCTTACTGGATAAAAGTAGGCCAGTGAAATCTGAATTTCCGCCATTTAATAGTGGAGAATGCGATGCAACAATTTGCTTAGCGTTGAAGGAGCTCAGTATGGGTTTAGCAATCGGATTAATTGCCAAAGATCACAAATCTCCAATCGGGCTGGGCAATGTCACTAACGCTTTATGGAAAAACAGGGCAAAATCCTTGCCATCCGGCGGCTAGGTACTCTGGTCGTTTGTTTGCCTTTTACCGCAATTTCATAATGACTTTAGAGGTGTTAAGAATGAAAAATCCCAAAGTAAGTAAAGTTAAGCGGTCTCTTACTGGCTTATGTGTCGGCTTAGCGTTTTGCGCTTTTTCTGCTCAGGTTATCGCTCAGGATAATCATTTTGATCGCATCGTTAACTTGCCTGTTGTTGAAAATCGACCTACCGCTGAAACAGTACTCACCTTGCGTGACGAGCTATTATTTCAGCGTGCGACTCAAGCCTATCTTTGGGCAATGCCATTAATTAATACCCTCGGAATGAAACAAGGTTCGGAAGCTCAGTTTGGCGCAGGCTATAACGTTATGCCCATATGGAAAAAGCGTTTGGATGCAAAAACGTTGATTACAACCCCCAATGCCGACGTCATTTACGCCATTAGTTATCTGGATTTAGGAAAAGATGGCCCCTTGGTTTTTGAAGCACCACCTCAATTACAGGGTGTTTTATTGGATTTTTGGCAACGACCGATCCCTGTGGATGGCGGGAAGTTCTTCGGTGATGTCGGTTTCCCTGGACCGGATCGTGGTAAAGGGGGGAAATTTTTATTATTACCGCCAGGTTACCAAGGTGAAGTACCCGAAGGCTATTTCGTCTACCGTTCACAAACTAACAATGTTCTGGTCTTCTTGCGTTCTATGTTTCAGGATAACAATACTCTAGAACCTGCGGTTAAACGCATTGAGAGCGCTAAAATCTACCCGCTGAATGGGCAGGCCAAGGCTAAACCCATGCAATTCCCCGATGCCTCCGGGGTACCGGTCAACATGCTGCCTGCGAGCAGCGATATCGCTTTCGACCAGCTTAAATCTTTATTAGATAGTGAAGGTCATCATTTAGCTGATAATGATAGCTTAGGTATGCTCGCTTCTATTGGTATTAGACAGGGGCGGGATTTTAAACCTGAGGCACATACCAAAGACATTTTAAACCGTGCGGCACAATCTGCTTATAAAATAAGTCGTTCTATTGGTTTCCAAACTAATGTAAGTGGTCGAAATTTCCAAATTTATCCTGACCGTCAATGGATTAACCCACTTAGCGATATCACCCCTAAAAATCCCCAAAGTGAGTTAAGTTTAACTTGGCATTGGAATGACAGCGGTATTCTGGATTTGGATACCCGTATTTGGTATTTCACCAATTACTTTGCTGTCAGCCCCGGAATGGCCACCACCACCCCAGGTACCGGGGCAATGTTCTTGATTGGTTTCACTGATCACAATAAACAACCGCTTTCAGGTGGCAAAAACTACAAACTCACTCTACCGGCCAATGTGCCCGTTAATCTATTTTGGTCAGTCACACTTTATGAAGCTGAAAATGGTTCAATGCTGACAAATGGGCAACCCTTCCCTGCATTGAGCGGGCGCGCCGACCTGGAGAAAAATGCAGATGGTAGTATCGATCTCTATTTTGGTCCCGAGGCCCCCAAAGGAAAAGAGCGTAACTGGATAGCAACAGTGCCTGAGCGCGGTTGGTTTTCGATTATTCGTCTCTACGGGCCAACGGAAGCTGCATTAAATCGCCAATGGAAACCCAGTGACATCACGCCAATTAACTAACCTGAGCGTGGGATAAAAAATTGAAGTCAATGCCTGTTCCAAGGTCGGTTATTTAGCCAAAGAAACAGATCTAAAAAGGAACAGGCATAAATCAATGTGTGCTGGACAGCTTAAGCAGAATAGGCCATAGGTGTCCAAAGCTCATTCACATCATCGCCATTTGTCATCATTTAACCTGCTATATGCGTGAATTTATTAAAAAAACAACATGATATGCAGAAATATAATCAATTTTTACAAGCCAAGGTTGATGCAGGGCGAGCCTCAGGCTATCTGACCATTACCACGGTCATGGCAGTACCCTCTACATTTTTTCTGCTTTTTCAATGTGGCACAATGCCTTATTGCCCCTTCAAGTCTTATACTCACAACCACATCCAAGAAGGTTGAACGCGGGAGATTGCCGCAGGCCCGACAGAGACATAAATTATTACCCCGCTAAACGCCAAACCTCACCCTTCACTTTTATCAGACCATGAACAGCGTTGAGATTCTCTGTAAGAGAACAATAAAAACGGGTGTAAAACCCACCAGCACTTATATACTGACGACGTATAGACGTTATCAGTACCTATGTAGCGGGGGGTTATATGACAAAACAAGCTGTTTTTACTATGAAAATTGAGCCTGAATTACGCTCGGAGTTTATGGCGGCAACAAACGCTATTCATCGCCCTGCTTCACAAGTTATGCGTGAACTGATGCGAGAATTTATTAAAAAACAAAAAGATACACAGGAATATAATCAATTTTTACAAGCCAAGGTTGATGCAGGGCGAGCCTCTATGCAGGCTGGAAAGGGACGTTCTAATGATGACGTTGAAGCTAAATTTTCCGCTCTGCGTAACCAACTCAAAAGCAAATCATGAAAGTCGTTTACAGTCTCACGCAAAAATAGTTATCCCAACAGGGTATCAATGCACCTCTTACTGGCTGATTTTCTATCAACCATAAAAAATGCCATTAATGATATAAAAAATCATCAATGGCATTAATTTTATTAAATCAATCTATTAAAGAAAGATCTTATTCCATTCAATTGTATACAATACAAAAAAACACTTATTTTACAAAAAGTTAAAATCCAACAATTCCAAAACACCATGAAAAATACCACAATAAAAATGTACACAAGACAGCAAAATCAGCATTGTAATGGCTCAAGGCCCGCATCGTTGTTAGCATGCATTCTCATAGGTAATCCAGATGCGGGACTCGAATTCAAGTAGCGAGTGTCAGGATCAAGCTTGATGTAGCCATTCGTCTGCTAAAGCCGAGTTCCCCCCCCATAAAAATTTTCGTGTCAATAAATTAATGTTATCAAACCCTAGCTCGTCCCATATTAGATCAAGGAGAGACAATGAGCTTATTCCAAGTAGACCGAACACAATTTCCTATTGGCCAAGGTGGCTTTCATGCAACTGTCGTACACATGCCTCGCGGGAAGAACCTGAGCATGGTGATCGACTGCGGAGGTGCAGACAAAAGTCATCGCAGCCGACTGATCAAGATATTCTCTGAAGGTAAACGCCAGCACGACATTTTGGCGATTAGCCATTTCGATGCAGACCACATTAACGGCGTCGATGATTTGCGCGAAGCAGGCATCAAGTTCAACACCGTGTTCCTGCCACATGTGGAGGTCCAAAGCTACCTACTGTGGATGACCTTGAAGCTCAGTATCAGCGAGGAAGACCCCGAAAAATTGGCTCATATTGTGCAAACTAGCGGTCGCCTATATGGTGGTGATTACGGGTCCGTGGTGCTCGTCGGCCCTCCAAGTTTGCTACCGATAGATGAGCGCCGAGACGATCTACTTGAAGATAACGACCTAGCCAACGTATTGAGTGATGATGCTTACAAAGCAGTACAAAAAGCTCGCGGATTACCCGGACAGGTCTTTTCATGTTCTCAGTCACTGAACATAAGGGAGATAGATTGGCTTTTCCGCTTTTATTCACGCGAATGGACTTTCCCTAAAGATGCGAAATCCATTTGGGATCTAGAATTTTTAGACGGTTTGAAAGCTGTAGTGAACATAACTAAGCAGCAAATGAATACTCACGCATGGACCAGTTTCTCCACCCAGTTAATAACTGAGTTGAAGGCGAAGATCGCTCCCTCCGATGCAGAGAAAGTAATGTCACTAATAAGCGTGCAGCCACCAAAAAATGACCCCCGATTTAAGCGATTGGTAAAACTGAGGAATGAAATAAAGAATGCGAAAAATGGTGGGCTCAGTTGTAAGTACGTGCTAGGCCAACTGTACGAGCTCAGCGAGACACTTAAGGATTACAACGATGCCTCGATGTGTGTTTACTCTGGACCGGCACAGCGTGGCACCGGTGTTCCGCGCGAACAATTTTCCCGTTCGGTCCACCAAGGGCGCAGGGCACTGCGCACAGAACCCCTGGACGGTGTATATTCCCGTGAGGTAGGCTGGATCTCTACGGGTGATTCCGACTTTTCCACTCAAGAAAAGCTACGAGACTTCCTGTGGCACTACTGCACTGAAATAGCCCTAACATCAATCTTCGTGCTTCCGCACCACGGTTCGCGTATGAGCTACGACCCGAACTTGGACCTCTTACGAGAACTGTCCGCCAACCTTTGCGAAAGACCGTTATTCATCGCACCGGCAAATCCGGAAAACAAGACATATCACCATCCCCATTGGCCGGTAGAATCCACTTGCCGGAAGGCCGGTGACTTCTATATCGTCGATCAGAGCCTCGCTTCATTCTATGCAGAATCCGTAAAAACAGTATGTAGCCTACCAAGGATTTTCATTTTTGATTAGCAGCTGATTTCACTCATCTGATTAGAGTCGAGATTAATGCTTCCAATCAAACTGGTAGGAAAATGTACACCGAATCTACTAAGGCCAAGAGTATGAACCAAGCCTTGCTAAACAACAGCATACCCCTAAGAGCTAGAAGACTTACAACCAAGGAGATCGCAGAGCTTCGGCGGGATATGGCCGAGTCATCAGCCAAGATGCGGACAGAATTGGCACGTAGACGGAACGATTGCCCGACTAAACAGGACTGGTTATCACCCGCGTAACTGACAAACCCCACAGGGCAGGATGTACGTTGAGCGCCGCAGGTGCGAATAAGGGCCGGTGAAGAGGCTCGCCATGCTTGCATGGTGGGCCTACTTCACACATCCTGCCCTCAGATCAGCATTGTATCTCTCGGGGATTCTCAATAGGAAAGAGCTGTTATCGCCATACATAGGATTAAGTAATGTACTTACGCCAGGAAAAGATCTGAAAAAAGATAAAACGTCATACAAAACAGTATGATTAGTACGCAAACACATATGCTTTACTTAGCTAAACCCAATAGCTTTACACATAGTTTCCGTGCACTTTCCTACGAGCCCCCTCAATCAGCTTACAGGGCTAGATCCTTTACTGGCGTTCAATTCTCGGCCTCTGGCCGATTGCGCAGTCCGACAAGGTGTAACCGTCCGCATAAAGCAGACGGTTACACCGCCTGGAGATCCTGAGATATCCTGAATATCCTGCCAAAACAGTCAAAAATCGGGCGGGTGTACCACGCTTTCGGGCGCCTGTGCCACACCTTAGGCCTCCACGCTATCGGGCGCCTGTACCACGCCTCACCCTATTTTCATCAGTGATTTCTATCCCCAGCTTGGCAAAGCCAGCGGCATCACGTTTCAATCGCCTACGTCCGTCGCGTATCTTTTGACTAGAAGCATCACCACCGCATACCGCACGGATCAGGGTATCCATGTGCCAGCCTCCTGCTGGATCATGCTTATGTGTCAACACATGCCGAGCTACCGCTTGACTGATCCCATACTTGAACCTCGCGATAGGCGCTGGCTGGTAGTGAAGGGATAAGTCGTGCTCCATCAACATGACTAAGACCGCGCCCAATCGGACACGCCACAGATTACGCTCTCCACCTGTCAGAGGATCTCGACGAGTCATCGACGAGGGTATTACATGATCAATCAGGCCACCGATAATTGGAAAATCAAACTGCTGTGTCTCTATAGCGATAGTTGCCGCTCTCAGTTCAACCAATAGCTTCTCTATTTGGGTAAGGCTGTATTGATAATCGGATAAAATCCGACGAAGCTGCGCAGGGTCTACCAGAAGCTCCACTCCACCATCGGACACATCTCGCTTTCGCTCGGCGACGAAGAGCATAGACTCTACAAGGTCAGCATGGCGCTGCCCTAGCCTTCCGGTCACTCTGCAGCGCCCAAAGCGGGTCTCCATCCACTGTCCCTTACTCTCGACGGGTCGCTGGCTTGGCTGATAAATCATCACTCTAGCCTGTAACACTGTGCTGGTCGGAGCGACCTTATTACCAGTTGTCATCATCACCCCTTACCACTGCTTTAGGCTTCACTAACAGCTGTCTCTTTATCCTCTCCAGCACAGCCGGCTTGAGAACGCCCCCCTCATGACGACGCAACCAACGCTCGGGAAAAGGTGCTCCATAGTTGGCTTTGCTTACACCAAAGCGGACGAAGTAACCGCGTTGGCCGTCGTTGACCCCCAGCTCTTCGGCTTCCTTTGGCGTCATCCCCGAAAGGTAGGATTGCCAACGGATGTTATCGACCAATACAGATGAACCACGGCTGGCCTGCTGTTAGTCACCAGAACCCATCATGGTCGCCCCCTTGCTGGAGTGATGGAGAAATACGATAGCGCAGCCCGTTTCGACAGCGATGGCCTCCATCCGGCCAATCACCTGCGACATTGGCCCGCTGGCGTTCTCCTCCTCGATATGGAAGCGCCGCAGAGTATCCAGGATCAGCAGGCGCCTGCCCTCTGCAACTTGTCTAAGTCCGTCAAACCACGCCGAAGACATAATGTCAGGACACCGACCGATCAGCGGCTCAATCAGTAATCCATCAGCTACCGCCTGCTGCTCTGTAAGCGTGAGATGTGCACCCAATACATGCAACCGATGATGGATCGTGGCGATCGGGTCTTCAGCTGGCAGGTAAGCCACAGCGCCTGTGAGGAATTCACCGATCTTCAGTAGATCTGGGCCTCCAGCAATCTGTGTCGCAAGCTGTAAGGCCAACATGGACTTACCCGCCCCACCAGGTGAAACAATTGCACCTACAGTTCCCGCTACCATATTTGGTAGAACGTAATCGATAGGCGGCGGCAACTCAGTAAAAGCGGCCATGAGATCGAGGGCCATGATATTAACCTCCAATAGTCTGGCCGGGGCGTGAAGCATGGAATCCAGAAGACTTGCGCTCTTCAATCCATTTTTCGACTTCCGACAGATCCCAAGCAACATTTCTGCTTGTCAGCGCAATACGGCGTGGGAATTCACCCCGCAGCTCCATGTTGTAAATTGTTCGCGCAGAGAGTGGGATCATGTCCAAAAGTGCTTTTCTATTAATGAGGGTCTTAAATGCCATTGTTTGCATGTGTTTGCCTCCAGCAACCAGTGAAGGCGCCATAGTGCCAAGCAATACAACTTGAGTAAGCGCATTAGTTGGCTAAAATGGTTGACATGAAAAAAGCACCAAAGATAGTCATCTGGGAAAACTGCGATCATCACATTTCGGCTGCCATCCAGCAGTTTGAAGAACTCTGGCTACCATACTCAGTCTCATCACGCCGCTACCCCATCCTTCGCTTGATCAAGGAAGTCCTCGACCACGCTGTAAATAGCTACATAAAGACTCTTCCAGCAAACTACACAGGGTATCTTCCTGGTGCGGCGGTCGGTGTACCTTTCAGTGAAATTGTAAGACTGGTAGGGCTAGAAGCCATGATCCGTATGCAACGGCAGTTGTTGCGACAGTTCATCAAAACTGAAGACCAACAAACACCGATAGACCTTTGCTTTGTCGCTACGCTTGAATCTTTGATTGGATTAGTCGGGTGCTGCGCATGTAAATTACCCAAAAGGTCTACCTCCAAAAAAGGTATCAACCTGAACAAGCAACGAAAACATGGATTTTGCGAGTTCTGCGGGAATATGACTGAGTTTTCTACCTTTATGGCAACGGTGGAGGATAACCGGATCAATAATTCCGAACTCGAAGATCACAAGAAATTAGAGCTCAGTAACCAGTATTGCAGTGAGCATCGACCCAAGCTGGTAACTGGTGAGTGGAACCCTTTATATAGAAGAGCAAAACGCTCACTAACACAATTTAATATCGAACTTGCCAGGCTGACTCATCAGTGCACCAACCGATCCAGACCTAACGGACTATCAGGCGATGAACTGATAGATAAATACTTTTTCCAATTGATGCTGAGATTAATCTTGCAGCCAGCAGACGAAGAAAAATTGCGCCACCTAGCTCGTAGGATGGTGGATTCAAAGCTATCAGACACCAAGAAAATGATGTTAGTACTCAGACAATTGGGGTTCAATCAAACAGAGATTGGTCAACGGATACTAAATGCCAAGAAACAGCCAATAACACGACAAGCTGTATCTAAAGCGTTGGCGTCAGTTCGCAAGGAGTTCCAATTATGAGTGCATCTAAGACTGATAAAATTTTTTAGCTGCTAAAATATACCCGCTCAGCCTTGAGCAGATGCTCTCTATCCACATTGATAGAAAGCATCGATTCTAAAGATACATTAATTTTTTATTAAATGGGCAGGGATAAATTACCTAGGCCATATTCAGTTTTCACCCAATATGGTCGTACCATCTATAGTATCGACCCCCGCCGGAGCCAATAATTGCTGTATCCAGCCAATAGCATGCCCTCGGTCAACGCACTGGGAGAAAAACGCACGTTGCTTTGCTCTGGTAAAGGCAACAAAGAAAGTGTTTAGCTCTTCACCGCGTTGTGGCGTAAGGCTCCACCAGGTCTGATTGTCGAGCCCATAAAATATCATCGTGTGGAACTCAAGACCTTTGCTTTTATGGACGGTCATCAGAGCCACTTGGCCAATACCTTCAAACTCATCCAGCGCCTCCATCCAGCTGCTGCTATGTTCTGCGCACTCTTTCAGGAGTGTGACAAATCCACTCCATACCCTCTCAAAGTCCCTTTCCCGCTGATAGGCGGGAAAAGATTGCCGAAGTGCAGGGGTTCCGACAAATTCAAGAAGCATCTCTGCAATCTCTTCCGCTGCATCCGGATCAGGCTGGCGACGCACCAACTCTTCCCTTAATTGGCGGACGAATGCTTCAAGCTTAACCAGTAACCGTTCCTGCGTGAGATCGTTATCCGGATCAGCAGCCTCCAGAAACAGATAGTTCTGCTGGGCCTGCTCCCAGTTTTCCGGGCTTCGGTTCGTCGCTCCCAGGCGGAGCAAAGGGACGAATATGCTGGTCAGTTCTTCACCAAGTAGATCTTGTATTTGAATTTCACCGACTGACCGGGCCGCATTTCTGATCCTGAGACCTCGTGCCGCAAAAGCAGGGGCTATCTCACTCTCCACCTGATCTGCCCGCATTCTGATCAGAATTGCTACATCATGTGGCGCAACACGCCCTGACTGAACCTCACGCCTCACCCATTCAGCCAGATAATTGTTCTCGTCATCTGCGTTCCGAAATTGCCAGATAGCAGAAACCTCACCTTCAATTTCACGGGTCCCTTGTGCCTGCACAGCTTCCACATTGCCGTCTATCCGGCGAGCAATCTCGTGCTGAATAAGAACAAGATCCGCATGTGACCGCCAGTTTGAAAGCAATGTGATACGCCTCGCACCAAAGTCGTTCTCAAACTGGTCGAAGGCGTCATTCATGGCTCCCGCCCATCCCATGATACGCTGCTTATCATCGCCTACTGCCGTAAAAACAGCATCGCTACCATCGAATGCCGTTTGCAACAAGTCGTACTGGGCATAGGTGGTATCCTGGTATTCATCAAGAAAGACAATGGGATACGTTGCCTGTAAGGCCCGACGGATATATGCATTTTCCTGCAGCAGCAGTTTTACAAGCCTATTTATCATCGGGAAGGACAGAGAGATCTCGTCGCCTCCGAAGAATTGTTCATGCCAGTAATCTGCTAACGCACGATGTACTTCAGATCCATTTGACAAGTCAATTGACAGGTCTGTCAGAAGAAGCCTTCCCTCAAGCTGTTGAACACTCACACCGTGATAGCCGTGACGTTCAAGAAAATCCTCATAATCCCGACGAAATGGCGTAACGATCTGATACGTGCCAGGCGAATTGAACGGCTCAGGTAAAGCAGGACGGAACCGGTCCAGAAGTCCCTTGGTGAAGGCATCAAAAGTCATTGAATCAAAGCGCCGCGCCTGATCTCTCGGGCAACGCTTTGCAACCCTTTCAGCGAGGTTTCGGGCGGCATCTTTTTTAAAGCTGATGGCCAGAATACGTTTGGGGGCCGGACAAATGCTTGTCTGCAGAAGATAGGTCGCCTTCTGTGCCAGAAACTCAGTTTTTCCCGCACCGGCACCAGCGGTCACGAGGATGCTACTATCGGTTTCACGTAAAGCCTCCCATGCTCTGCCTTCCAGACCACCGACCCCCTGAGGTACCCAGTCGTCTCTTCTTACGCGGATCATTCCCCGACTCCTGGCAGATTTAGTTTATGCATTACGTACTCAATAAGGGCCCTAAGCTCAGCAGGAGCTGACGCAGAAACATCGCCATTAGGGATACGGGAAAACGCAGCCAAATGGGTCTCTGGCTTACTGCGGCTCAAGAACAAATACGGATACCATTTAAAAGCATCATCATAGAGCTCGGTATACAAGGCTGGGGTACCACCTGTTTTAAGTGTGCTGACCTTTTTGGCTTGAATAGCAGCAGCACTACTCTGGGGTCCATTGCCACCTGGATTGGCAACCTGATAAGCGGTTGGAAAGGCGAGCAACATGGCAAAATCGAGATCAATGGGATAGGAAAAGAAAACACCTTCCCTCCTGAATGCTTGAAGCCATTGACCTTGCAGGCCTTCATTATAAAGCTGTTGGTCGGTAAGCTGAGCAGCATTAGCACCATTGGTGCTCCCAAAATTACTCCCGATATCGGCCAAATTCTGAAGGCAGCTTCTCATGGCATTCGCCCCACCATGTCGGCGCCCCAGGTCAAGATCGAGCAATGTGGCATGTGGAATCTCAAGATCATTCAGCAGCCGCCAGAAATGCGCCACGAACCGTCCTCCTAGTGGGACGACAGGAACAAATGACGGGTCAAGTGGCACCTCCATATCTTCCGCTATTTTCGGAATGACGACGCGCTCTGAATCCCCTTCACCTAGGATTACAAATCGCGCGAAATAAAGTTCGGGGTATGCCTTTACGGCCAGCCTGACATACACGCTGGCCTCAACATCATCTTCAGGCAAGGTCAGTTCTCGGATCGATGAGCACCGGGCGTTCCGGTCCATACGAAAATATCTCACTTCCTCCGGCTCTATCCGACTCAGGATAGCCGGGGAATGGCTGGATAGCAGAACCTGCGCAGAAGGCAGTGCACCGATCTCTCTCGCCTGTTTGATGATGCGAGACAAAAAGAACGGTGACAGGTTGTTTTCTGGCTCTTCGATGGCAAGAATCGTCAGGTGAATACGGCGTAACTTATCCTGTTCAAATGAGCTGTCATCAGCAGGCAAAGAAAAAGCTTCACGCTCGCTTTCTAGCGTTGCCGCTGTAAGGGCTATATGAAACAGAGAACGCTGACCGTCACTCAGCTCGGACAAACGGCGCTCCTGACCTTCTTCATCAGGCGTAAAGGTAAATTCCGCTTTACGAACAAGCTCCTCAAAACGGTTTTCGATGAGCCTCAAGCGTGGCTTACTGTCTGTATCAGCTTCATAGACCTGTTGCCAACGCTTCGAAAGACGCTGCAGCAGAAACTGCGACGGCTCCTCTTCCTCGAAACTGCTCTGGATCTGACCGGCACTATCAGAGCTTGCATCCCTAAATGCCGTCGACCATTTGGCAGCCTGCCATAACCGCCCTTTTAGAAGAGCGGTCACCTGAGTAGTCGCATCACGATTTGCCGGTAAGTAAATAAACTGGATCGAAGAGCGCTCTACAGCCTGAACCCTGGAGCAATCATCCCATTGAAAATTATCATCTAGGGCTCTTATCCAGCGTATATCCTCTTCAATTGCCCCTTCCGGCGTACCGTCATCCGTCCATGTTGCTTGTAGTCGTATCCGGGCCTTAAGGGGCTCTCCCTCACCGGAAGCAGCCATCTGATTGAAAAACTCCGGAACAGCATCAAGAGGAGCTGTGTCTTGCTCTTCCAGTTCAGGGAAGGCAAGTACCGCTTCGACAAACAGACTGTCGCCAGACTGCAGTTCCTGCCGGTCAATAGGTATGTGAAAATCCCGACGCTGTACCGACCGCTGCGTTGGTGATGTACCAAACAACCGGGACACAGCTTGCAGCACTGCCGTCTTTCCGGAACCGTTTCCGCCGACAAGTATCGTCAGTTCTTCCTCGAAATTTAGCTCGACCACCTCATGCCCGAAACAACGGAAATTCTGTAGTTTTATCTTCTCTATTTTCATCCCTGATTACCTTTTTGTAAGAGATGCCTTTAAAAGTTAGCGAGCCCCTAAATAACCCACTCATCGATCATATCAGCCCAGTCCTGCAACATCGCAGTGCGCTGCTCTCGATATTCAGCCTTGTTATATACCGCTCTCACGCCCTTTTGCTCATGAGCAAGGCATTTTTCGATCCAATCAGTGTTATAGCCAGCTTCATGTAGCAGGGTGCTAGCCGTGCGTCTCAAGTCATGGGGACCAAATTTGGCGAGCGGCTTGCCTTCTTTCTGTGCCAGTGTGTAGGTCATGGTCATCACCCGATTCAGGGTGGCACTGCTCATGGGCAAATCTGAGTCGTAACGGGATGGCAGTATATAGTTAGAGCCACCAGAGAAGGTCTTCAACGCGATCAGGATGTCCAAGGCTTGTCTGGATAGAAACACCAGGTGGGGGGGCCGTCGCTTCATCCGCTCTTTTGGGATGGTCCAAAGAGCGTCGCTGAAATTGATCTCGCTCCAGGTCGCATTTGTCAGCTCACTTTTGCGCACCATGGTCAAAAGCAGTAACTTTACCGCTGCACGTATGGAGGGCGATGTGCCAATCCGCCCCATATATTCATACATAAGCCGGATTTCTGCAGGCGACAAAGTTCGATCTCGCGGCTCAAATCTGGCAATGCTCGTTGGTCTAACAAGGTCAGCTGGGTTTTCAACCTTCTGCCCTCGCTCGATGGCCCAACGATAAATCTGCAGCACTATGTCACGGGTATGAACAGCCGTTGCTGGAGCCCCTCGCTCCACAATGGCATCCGTCAGCATGCGCAAATCTTCATGGGTGATCTCGGTCAGCTTCTGGTTGCCAAATTTCGTTTCCAGTTCCCGAGCATAGACAGAGCGACGCATATCACGGGTGGAGTCCGCCATCTGGTAACCTCGCAACCACTTTTCCGCCCAAGCACCAAATGTTTCAGCATCTTTTACCCGAGCCTTTTTACGAGCCTTCTCCTTAGCCGGAGACTTACCGTCGGCCACCATCCGCTTGGCTTCATTCAGTCGCTCGCGGGCTTCAGCCAAACTGATACCACCGACACCGTAGCGGCCAAAGGTGATCGTCTCTTGCCTGCCATTGATCGAGTAGTTGTAACGGAACGAGACCGAACCGGCGGGGGTAACAGCTACATAAAGGCCATCCCGGTCATTCACCTTGTAAAGTTTGTCCCTCGGCTTGAGGTTGCGCAGCTTGGTATCAGTCAGCAAAAGTCTTATCCTTACTCGAATCTGATACCATGCTGAAATACCACCCAAAAATAAGGTAATAAAATCAATAAAAACAGTTAGTTAAGCAAATTAAATACCATGAAAATACAGAATCAAGCAGCATGGTATCGGCTATCATTCATGGCATCATGCCTCGATAATACCACCTTGGATACCATACTCAAGTGGTGCTTCCCACTGCCATCCGTTGCCAGGTCATACCAAATACAAAAACAAAAAAGCCAATATAAACATGGGCTTAAGTGTATTCTTGTGCCAGTTAGTACCAGCTAATGCCTAACGAGTGATCATTCCCATTCAATTGTCGCTGGTGGTTTACCACTGATATCGTAAACCACACGGGAAATGCCATTGACTTCGTTAATGATACGGTTGGAGACCCGGCCGAGGAATTCGTACGGCAGGTGTGCCCAATGCGCAGTCATAAAGTCGATGGTTTCTACTGCCCGCAGGGAAACTACCCAATCATATTTACGACCATCCCCCATGACCCCTACCGAACGTACTGGCAGGAACACGGTGAATGCCTGGCTGACCTTGTTATAGAGATCCGCTTTGTGCAGTTCTTCGATAAAAATTGCATCGGCACGACGCAGCAGGTCGCAGTATTCTTTTTTCACTTCACCCAACACGCGCACCCCTAAACCTGGGCCAGGGAATGGGTGGCGATAAAGCATGTTGTATGGCAGACCCAGCTCCAGGCCAATCTTGCGCACTTCGTCTTTGAACAGTTCTTTCAACGGTTCAACCAGACCCAGTTTCATCTCTTTCGGCAGGCCACCCACGTTGTGGTGCGATTTGATCACATGAGCCTTGCCAGTCAGAGAAGCGGCAGATTCAATCACATCCGGGTAGATGGTGCCCTGTGCCAACCATTTCACCTGGCTTTGTTTGCAGGCTTCTTCATCGAACAGTTCAACAAACACCCGGCCAATAATCTTACGTTTGGCTTCTGGCTCATCAACGCCAGCCAACGCGCTCAGGAAGCGTTGTTCTGCCTGAACATGAACAATATTCAGGCCAAAATGGTCGCCGAACATTTCCAACACCTGCTCCGCTTCGTTCAAACGCAGTAGGCCGTTATCCACAAACACACAAGTCAGGCGTTTACCGATAGCACGGTGTAGCAGCATGGCGGTAACCGAAGAATCCACACCACCGGACAAGCCGAGGATCACATGCTGGTCCCCTACCTGCTGGCGAATACGCTCAATGGCATCGTCAATAATGCTGGCAGGTGTCCATAACGCTTCACAACCACAAATGTCCAATACAAAACGTTCCAGCAGGCGCTGGCCCTGGCGGGTATGGGTCACTTCCGGGTGGAATTGCACGCCATAAAAACGTTTTTCTTCATTGGCCATAATGGCAAATGGGCAGGTATCGGTGCTGGCAACAGTGACAAAATCAGACGGGATAGCCGTCACTTTGTCGCCATGGCTCATCCATACATCCAGCAATGGGTTGCCTGCCGGGCTGATGGCATCTTCAATACCGCGAGTCAAGGCGCTGGCGCTGGTGATTTCCACCTGTGCATAGCCAAACTCACGCTCGTTTGAACCCTGTACATGGCCACCTAACTGTATCGCCATGGTCTGCATACCATAGCAAACCCCCAGTACCGGGACTCCAGCAGTAAAGACATATTCTGGTGCGCGCGGGCTATTAAATTCAGTGGTACTTTCCGGGCCGCCAGAGAGAATAATGCCGCTCGGGTTGAATGAACGGATCTGTTCTTCGCTCACATCCCAGGCCCACAATTCACAGTAAACGCCAATTTCACGCACACGGCGTGCTATCAACTGGGTATATTGCGAACCGAAGTCCAGGATGAGAATGCGATGCTTATGAATGTTTTTTGTCATGTGAGGCAAATTCCAGCAACAGAAAAAAGGGCAAAGAGCACATTGAGGATGAGGAAGGAACTCCCTCCCCCCTAGGCGCTTCTTGCACGAATGGGCGAAATATTAGCCCATGCGGTAATTAGGAGCTTCCTTGGTAATGGTCACATCATGCACATGGCTTTCCTGAATACCTGCACCGCTGATGCGCACAAATTCAGCTTTGATACGCAGTTCATCAATGGTGGCGCAACCGGTCAATCCCATACAGGAACGCAAGCCTCCCATCTGTTGGTGCACGATAGCCTTCAACATACCTTTGTAAGCCACACGGCCTTCAATACCTTCCGGTACCAGTTTATCAGCAGCGTTATCAGTCTGGAAGTAACGGTCGGAAGAACCTTTCGACATCGCCCCCAAAGAGCCCATGCCACGGTAAGATTTGAATGAGCGCCCCTGATAGAGTTCGATTTCCCCAGGCGACTCTTCTGTCCCCGCCAACATGGAACCGACCATCACGCAAGATGCGCCGGCAGCAATCGCCTTGGCAATATCACCCGAGAAACGGATCCCGCCATCAGCAATCACCGGGATACCACTGCCTTGCAACGCCTCTACCGCATCAGCAATCGCGGTGATCTGCGGAACCCCTACGCCAGTCACAATACGTGTGGTACAGATAGAACCTGGGCCAATCCCCACTTTTACCGCGCTAACACCGGCATCCATCAATGCTTTGGCCCCTGCGGATGTCGCCACGTTGCCGCCAACAATTTGTAGCTCTGGGTATTTGGCGCGAGTTTCGCGAATGCGCTGCAACACCCCCTCGGAGTGACCATGGGAAGAGTCAATCAGCAGTACATCCACCCCGGCAGCAACCAGCGCATCAATACGTTCCTCATTACCTGCACCGGCACCCACCGCAGCACCGACACGTAAACGCCCATGCTCGTCTTTACAGGCATTCGGTTTACGCTCTGCTTTCTGGAAGTCTTTTACCGTGATCATACCCAGCAGACGGAAGTTATCATCCACCACGAGGGCTTTCTCAACACGCTTTTCATGCATTTTCTGCAGAACGACGTCTCGTGCTTCCCCCTCTTTGACGGTCACCAAACGTTCCTTCGGTGTCATCACCGCCGTCACCGGTTGGGTCAAATCGGTAACAAAGCGGACATCCCGGCCAGTAATAATACCAACCAGTTGATTACCGTCCGTCACCACCGGATAACCGGCAAAACCGTTACGTGCGGTCAGGGCTTTCACTTCCTCCAGCGTGGTATTCGGTGTAACGGTTTGTGGGTCAGTCACCACACCGCTTTCATGCTTTTTCACACGGCGAACTTCTTCCGCCTGACGCTCGATAGACATATTTTTGTGAATAAAACCCAGGCCACCTTCCTGTGCCAATGCAATGGCCAGGCTGGATTCGGTAACCGTATCCATTGCTGCTGACAGCATAGGGATATTTAGGCGGATAGATTGAGTCAGTTGAGTGCCAAGATCGGCAGTATTAGGCAGAACAGTGGAATGGGCTGGAACCAGGAGAACGTCGTCAAACGTCAGAGCTTCTTTAGCGATACGTAGCATGGGCAATATCTCACCAAGGTGGTTGGGGAAAAGATAAAATATTGCCGCTGCATTATACAGAACGTAACCGATTGCCTCCAGCATTTTCTGATAAAAACTCTTGATTACCCTGCAATGCAAGGTAGTATCAACCGATTAAGTCTCTGTTTTGAAATTTGATCTGGCTCACATGTCGCTACCTACTGCACCCTCAATTTTTACCGTAAGCCGCCTTAATCAGACGGTTCGGCAACTATTGGAAATGGAAATGGGCCAGATTTGGCTCTCCGCCGAGATCTCCAACTTCTCTCAGCCCGCCTCTGGTCACTGGTATTTCACGTTGAAAGATGAGCGTGCCCAGGTGCGTTGTGCCATGTTCCGCAACAGCAACCGCCGTACTACCTTCCGCCCGCAAAATGGCCAACAGGTTCTGGTGCGTGCCAGCATTACGTTGTATGAACCCCGTGGGGATTATCAACTGATTGCCGAAAGTATGCAGCCCGCAGGGGATGGCTTGTTACAGCAGCAATTCGAGCAGTTGAAACAGCGCCTGTCTGAAGAGGGGCTGTTTGAGCAGCAGTTCAAGCAAGCATTACCCAGCCCGGCCAAATGTGTTGGGGTGATCACGTCAGCCAGTGGCGCTGCGCTCCATGATATCCTGCAAGTATTGCAACGCCGCGATCCGTCTTTACCGGTTATCATTTACCCCACCTCGGTACAGGGCGCGGAAGCCCCATTGCAGATTGTGAGTGCCATTGAAACCGCTAACCGCCGCAACGAATGTGATGTGTTGATCGTCGGCCGTGGGGGCGGGTCACTAGAGGACTTGTGGAGCTTTAACGACGAACGTGTCGCACGGGCGATCTTTGCCAGCCATATTCCCATTGTCAGTGCGGTTGGGCACGAAACCGACATCACTATCGCCGATTTTGTCGCTGATTTACGCGCCCCCACCCCTTCCGCCGCCGCCGAGTTGATCAGCCGCAATCAGTTGGAGCTATTACGCCAATGGCAATCACAACAGCAACGGCTGGAAATGGCTCTGGACTACTATCTGGCACAGCGACAACAGCAGTTCACCCGCCTTCATCATCGGTTGCAGCAGCAACACCCGCATTTGCGTCTGGCACGGCAACAAACGCGGCTCTTTAAATTACAACAGCGCTTGCAAGAAGCCATGCAGTGGCAGTTGCGCGGCTGTTCACGCCGCAGTGAACAATTGCAACAGCGTCTGCGGCAACAACAGCCAACGGGTAGCATACACCGGTTACAGCAACGTATTCAGCAGCAGGCCTATCAGTTACGGCAAGGCATGGCGCAGCAGCTTAATACTTATCGTCAACGGTTTGGTATTGCTTGCAGCCAGTTGGAAGCCGTCAGCCCACTGGCCACTTTGTCTCGTGGTTATAGCGTAACGCAAACACCGGGTGGCGATTTACTGAAAACCACCAAGCAGGCGCAAGTGGGTGAGTTAGTGAAAACACAGTTGCAGGATGGTTGGCTGGAAAGCGAGATAAAAACCATCAACGTCACCAAGAAGCGACGTGGTAAAGGCAGCGAGCGGCGTGAATAGCAGTAACCCCTGCCGTTTTTAAATAACGGCAGGGTCTAACATCAATTACAACGTATAGCTGTTACAGCGAGCGCCATTAACCCACAGCTCACGGGTTTCACCCGCAGGTAAAACAATATTCAGCGTTTGCCATGTCGGCTTGAACTGGCCTTCAGTGGTAAAGGTCAACTCAATACGTTGGTTATCAGTCACTGCCTGCCAACGCAGCCACAACGCATTGCCTTGCTGCCAACCATGGCTCTCGCCATCATCTTCAAATAGCAGCCCCGCAGAACGCCCAGTGCCCTTGGTTGGGAACAGCCGCAGTTCACGGTAATTATCGGCAGCAGTATCCACATGGCCCAAGTAGTGAGAAATCGGCAATCCGGCCCCAGCACGTACCAGCAACGGTAAGCGTTCTAAAGGCGCATCCACCACAATAGTCTGACCACCGCTATACCACTGACCGCTGTAGAAGCAGTACCAGCCATCGGTGTTATCCGGTAGATACACCTCACGCTGACGTTGCCCGGGTTCAACCACACTGGCTACCAGCAGGTCACGGCCCATTAAGAAGTCATCCGTCTCACGCAGTGTATTCTGGTCATGTTCATGGTCGAGGAAGGTCGGACGTAACATCGGTTCATCATCTGCGCTAGCCTGCCACAACAGGGTGTAGAAGTACGGCATCAGTTGATAACGCAGATTAATCGCATCACGAATCATCGGCGTTGAAGTGGGATACATCCATGGCTCGTTAACCGTCGCATCATCATTCCATGAATGGATGGTGAAACGGGGATGCATCACACCATTTTGTACCCAGCGTACAAACAGTTCCGCATCAGGTTTATCACCAGAGAACCCACCAACATCGTGCCCAACGTTATATAACCCGGATAAACTCATGCCCACCCCCATACGGATGTTGTAACGCAGAGTTTGCCAATTGGTACGGTTATCACCACTCCAGGTCTGCACGTAGCGTTGCATCCCCGCACAACCAGAACGGGAAATCAGGTAAGGACGCAAGTTTGGTGCGAACTGTTGCTGTGCTTCCATTGACGCGCGCATCATCAGTAACGGCATCACCGGGCGAATATGTTTGATGGCAATCGGTTTGCCAAAACCGTAGCAGCGTGCCTCACCATCCCACACTTCATATTCGTTGTTATCGTTCCAGGTGGAGTCGATGCCCATTTCCAGCAACTGTTCGGTAACCCCTTTCTGCCACCAGCGCACCGTTTCAGGATTGGTGAAGTCCAGGTGCGAACCTTCATCATCCCAGAACACTGAACGTTCAGGCGTGTCGCTTTGCGAGTCACGGATAAACAAGCCCTGATCAGCCACCTGCTGATATTGCGGGTGATCCTGTAGCAAGCAAGGTTTGATATTGGCCGCCAGTTTTAACCCAGCATCGTGGAATGCTTTGCTAAGCATTTTCGGCTGCGGCACTTTGTCGTAGTTCCAGTTAAAGACATAACGCTTGTTATTAATCGAGGTATAACCGGAAGAGAGCTGGAACGAATCACAAGGGATCGCATGTTCACGGCATAACTTAATAAACTGCTGCAGCTGATGTTGAGCATCTGGGGCATCGGTGTAATGCATGGTGGAACCGCTGTAACCCAAACTCCACTTCGGCCCAAACAGGGTTTTACCGGTCAAGCGGACAAAGGCTTTGGTGACATCCAATACTTTAGGCCCGAGGAACATATAATAATCCAGGTCCCCAGCTTCAGCCTGATAACGGCGATAAGCCAAGTGATAGTTGTCGAGCTCATTACCTAAATCCAACCAGCAACTGCTCAGGTTGTCATAGAACAAACCAAAGCTGACATCATCACGGCGAGTAATGGTGAAGGGAATATGTTTGTACAGTGGATCGGTACTGGCTGCGTTATAACCCATCGCATCCAGATTGCGCATCTCAAAACGGCGCCCTGTCCGCTCCAAGTCCCCAGCTTTTTCCCCAAGCCCGTAGTAACGCTCATTTTTGTAACGGCGCTGATAATGCGCGACACCGTCACCATGAGCGTTGAGCAGATATGCGCTGGTTGGGCGGTCAGCCACCAACGGTTGCCACTCACCGGCATCATTGCAATATTCCCACTCCAGCCACAGCGGCTGATGTACCGTAACACGCAGTTTCGCGGTGGCGACGCTCAGGCTTTCCTTATGCTGTTGCAACTGATAACCCGGTAAGGTAAAGCCGTCCACACTCTGGCGATCACGCCCTTGCCAAGGGACATCTTGTTGCGGTGCAATGCTCCAGGTACGATCCAGCGCCAGCTCACCGTGGCACTTAATCAGTACGCGAAATAGATTGTTTTCCAGTACATACAGACACAATAGATGCTGTTTATCGACCAGCAGTTCAATACGGTCGGCATATTGCCCGGCTAGCGTCCAAGTTTTTAACGTTTTCATATCAATCCAACTTAGAGAGTAGGTGAAGGTTTTTTGCCACGTTCCGCGATCAAACCAACCAGGTCAAAAAGCCCATGGCAACAATGCGTTTTTCCGCTGCTGTCACGGTTAATTTCACCGCTACTGGCAGCATTTTTGTGGCGAATCGCAAAGAGATAGCACCATTTTTTCTACCAGGCTTTGATTTAATCGCATTTAAATTGCCATTCAGTTTCAAAACCTGGGCTGATAAATTTAGCCTGCCAAATAGACTAACCAGTGAGGTCTATGAGTGAAATAGTAATTTTTGCAAAAATTCTCACAAATCAAGTAAAGTATTGCCATCGTGCTTATAAGTCGCTTCTTTATAATAAATTTTTTTCGTGAAAATATTTTCATCAACTAATTTGAGCGGAATCACAAAATGAATGGAAAATTAAAAATACAAGAAATCGCCCGGCAAACTGGGCTTTCCATCAGTACCGTGTCACGTGTATTGGCAGGGAAATCCAATACCAGCCCTAAAGCTCGGCAACAGGTGCTGGCCTGTGCCCAACAAAATGGTATTTTGCAGGGGATCTCCAACGGCAGGTTGATGTTGAATAACCTGGCGGTGTTTGCCCCACAACGTGCTTTTGATGTGCGTAGCGACATTTTCTACTACAAAGTGATCCAGGGAATAGCCAGCGCGCTGGCTGAACATGATGTCAGGATCCGCTATTACGGGTTGGAGGAGGAACAAAGCAACAGTGCTCTATTTCTAGAGAAAATGAACGATCCGCAAACGGAAGCGGTGTTACTGATCGGTATTGATGATGAACATATCCATACGCTGGCGGCCGATCTGAATAAACCCTGTATTCTGATCAATTGCAGTGACCACCAGATGCGCCTGGATAGTGTTTCCCCAGATCATCAATTAATTGGCGAGTACTCTGCCAACTATCTGTTCCAGCAAGGGCATAGCCGCATTCTCAATCTGCAATGCTTGCGGCGTAATACCATGGAGCTCCGTCTGGTGGGGATCAAACAGGCTTACGCGCGGCATAATGTTCCCTTTATTGATAGTCAGCATCTGGTCACCACCTCTGGCTTTGGTAGTGAAGAAGCGGAACAGGCAGTAACCACATTTATTAATGGGATTAGCGACCCGGCACAATTGCCCACAGCCATTCTGGTGGGTGGTGACTATATGGCGGTGGGCGTGGTAAATGCACTCGAAAAGATGAATATCAATGTGCCAAGAAAAATTTCCGTTATGAGTACCGACGGCTTCAACCTGGCTGAGGTCCATAATATCGCGCTGACCTCGGTCCATGTTCCTCGCGATGAACTGGGTGCTGAAGCGATTGCACTATTACAGCGGCGGATGTTGCGCCCAAATGCTCCCCCCTGCAATTTGTTACTGCACGGGCGTTTGGTGGTGCGGGATTCGGTAAAACGCCTGAGCCCGAATAAAGTGTCACCTGCTGTGAGTACCCACCATAATCGACTCTACGATGACTAATACTCTCAGAGGGGTTGGTAGCTGAACTTCACGCGCTTTTTTGAAATCAAGCCATGGCCCTGTTGGCATAAGTAGTCCACCGCCCCACACGCCTTCAATTGCTGCAACGGTTGCCCGCAGTCGGGGCATTCAGCAATCTGCCGATAGTAACGTTGGCAAATTTGACAATGATAATCGCCGTCGACCCAATTCATCGGCTGGCCACAAGCGGGGCATAAAACGTCCATTTTTCCTCCTGGTTTACCAATACATCACCACGCCAGCAATCACCGCAAGACTCATGGTGTCGTTCAACGCAACGCTATCAGGGTAAAAGTTAAATCAGCCCCCAAGAGCGTAAAAAATAGATCCCCAAGGCGGTAGTAAAGAATGAACCCACTGTGGTGATGGCAATAATATTTGCTGCCAAGGTGGCATTGCCCCCCATCGCTCGGGTCATTACATAGCTGGCAGCGGCGGTGGGAGAAGCCGAAAACATAAAGATAATGCCCAATGTTGCCCCACGGAAACCACACAGCCACCCACCGACGGTCATCAGTAATGGTATCAAAAACAGTTTCGCTGATGATGAAAGCACTGCGACATTGGAAGTGCGGAACATGGCTCGTAGATCAAGGCTGGCACCGGTGCATAACAGCGCCAGTGGCAATGAAAGACCAGAAATATAGCTGCCGGTTTGTTGAATAAATTGCGGCATACCCAGCCCAGTCTGTGCATAGGCCACCCCACTGAGCAGGCCTAAGATCAGCGGATTTTTCACAATGCTGCGCAACAGTGCGAGGGTGTTGATCTTCTGCCCTGGCCCCCCCTGCAAACTGCGCGTCAGGGTAATAACCGACAGGACGTTATACAAAACAACAGTGACCGTAAGATACATCGGGGCAATGGCCTTCCCCTGCTCTCCATAGGCGGTTATGGCATAAGCCAGGCCAATAATCGCGTTATTGGCACGGAACCCGCCCTGTACAAACACACCACGTTCACAAGGGTTTTTCACCAGCCACTTGGCAGAAAATTCCAGTAACAGGAAGGTCCCGATGGTTCCCACTGCACCAAAAATCACCAGGGTCAAATTATCACGTAGCTGAGGATGGTTATTGGCGATACTAAAAAACAGCAGGCAGGGTAACGCCAAGTTGAATACCAGCTTGGTTGCCCCATCGATAAAAAAATCATCCATTATTCGCCGATGACGCAGCCAGATACCTAGCAATAACATCAACAGATTCGGTACGGTAACACCAAATGCAAAACTCCATATTTCCCAAGACATGGCGTTCCTTAGCTAAGTCAGCAAGAAAAACTCATTGGCAAATGATATACCTGTCACTCTGCAAGCGGCAGCAATCTCAGGTGTTGATGCCTTAAGATTGCTGCTCTACTGTCTTATTTTGATTTTTTCAAGTGACTCATCAAGCGTTTACGTTTGCGCATCTGATTAGGGGTCAAGGTATTACGCTTACCAGCAAATGGGTTATCCCCCTCTTTGAACTGGATGCGAATTGGTGTGCCCATCACTTTCAATGAACGGCGGAAGTAATTCATCAGATAGCGTTTGTAGGAGTCTGCCAATTCGCTGACCTGATTACCATGGATCACCACAATCGGTGGGTTATATCCACCCGCATGGGCATATTTCAGTTTCACCCTGCGGCCACGTACCAACGGTGGCTGGTGGTCATCAACCGCCATCTGCATAATCTTGGTCAGCATTGAGGTATTAACCCGATGGGTAGCACACTCGTAAGCCTCCTGTACCGATTCGAACAGGTTGCCTACACCGCTACCATGCAGGGCAGAGATAAAGTGCACCCGGGCAAAGTCGACAAAGCCCAGACGCAAATCAAGCATCTCTTTAACATGTTCCCGGTCTTCCTCACTCATGCCGTCCCATTTATTGACAGCAATCACCAGCGAACGCCCGCTATTGAGGATAAAACCAAGTAGTGATAAATCCTGATCGGAAATACCTTCGCGGGCATCAATGACCAACAGCACTACGTTGGCATCTTCGATCGCTTGCAGTGTCTTGATTACCGAAAATTTCTCGACGGTTTCAGTCACCTTGCCACGCTTTCGCACCCCGGCAGTATCAATCAACACATATTCACGCTCATCACGTACCATCGGGATATAGATGCTGTCACGGGTGGTACCGGGCATGTCATATACCACCACACGCTCCTCACCCAGGATGCGGTTGGTCAGCGTAGACTTACCGACGTTAGGGCGGCCAACAATCGCCAGCTTGATCGGCAGGTCTTGCGGGTTGAAATCATCTTCCGGCTCTTCACCTTCGTCATCGGTCAGCTCGCCATTTTGCTCTGCCCAATAAGCCGCATTGGCCTCTTCTTCACTCAGCTCAACGAGTTCCGGTTTTGGCGGAACAAAGGGCACCATGACGTGTTCAATCAGTTGTGTCACCCCACGGCCATGAGAGGCTGCAATCGCATAAACCTCCCCCAACCCCAACGAATAGAAATCTGCCGTGGCACTATCGGGATCCAAACCATCGGTTTTGTTGGCAACCAGGAAGGTGGCTTTCTGGCGACTACGCAAATGCTGAGCAATCCCCTGGTCTGCTGGCATCAACCCGGCACGGGCATCCACCATGAACAGCACGATGTCTGCCTCTTCGATAGCCAGCAACGACTGACTAGCCATATGGGTTTCTACACCATCTTCGGTTCCGTCAATACCCCCGGTATCAACAACAATAAATTCATTACCCTCTACTTCAGCACGACCATACTTACGGTCTCGCGTTAGCCCAGGGAAATCCGCCACCAACGCATCGCGAGTATGCGTTAAACGGTTAAACAAGGTGGATTTACCCACATTCGGGCGCCCGACCAGCGCGATGACAGGTATCATGGTTGAAGCCTCATTACTTAATAATCAATGTGTTACTGTAAAACCGAATAGATATTGGCAGCACAGTTTAAAAATACGAAACGGCCCCTGACATCAGGAGCCGTTATTCACGTCATCTTTCAGACTGCCGCGTGATTAAACTTGGCGATAGACGGCTTAACGCGTAAAAGCGTAAACCTTGCCACCACGCGCCTGGATCAACAACCGGCCATCAGCGTTGATTGGCGCTGACAAGAAGCCTGAACTATCCACTTCAAGTTGCGATACAAAACGGCCGTCAGTGGTATTAATCCAATGCAGGTAACCTTCTGCATCACCCACCACCAGATAACCATTAATCAGTGCCGGCGATGTGAGATTGCGGTGCAACAAGTCACTCTGACGCCACAGGTTGGTACCGCCTTGAGTACTCAGTGCAACCACGGCATCATTCTGATCGACGACATAGATACGGCCTGCATCAACGATAAAATCATTCACCGAGCCCATATCACGTTTCCACAGGATCTGACCTGAACGCAGATCCAGCGCTGACAGGCTACCATTGTAACCCAATGCGTACACCACGTTTTCAATAATCACCGGGGTGGTATCCACATCGTTCAAGCGGTCGATCTCAGTCGCCCCCATGGGCTGGGATATACGCTGTTGCCAAATCAGTTGCCCTTGTTGCATCAACACGGCGCTCACTCGGCCACTGTCACCACCCACAATGGCGGCACCAAATGCGGTTGCTGGCGCTGACTCCCCCCGCAGTGATAATGAAGGAACATCCAGGTTAACCGTCCACTTGATGGTGCCATCCGCTTCGTTCAATGCTTGCAGTTGGCCATTGCTGGTATGGATCAGCACCAAACCATCGGCAACCACCGGGCGGGAAAGTGCCTCACCGGCCACCTTCGCTTGCCATGCAACTTGACCATCACTGGTATTCAGCGCATAAACCACGGCTTTCTCACTGCCGACATAAATCTTGGAACCAGAAACCGTCAGGCCCCCGGACAACAGCGCAGGCTGATTGCGGGTGTAGAACTTGGTTTTCTCGGAAAGATCAACCTTCCACTTTTCTTTACCATCAGCCAGATCCAGCGCTTTGACCGTACCACGACGATCAGCCGCATAAACGGTACTGTCCTGATAAGCAGGACGCAGATGGGAGTAATAATCACCGATGCCACTACCTACAGAAGTGCTCCAGGTCTTGGTTGGTGTGAATTGATTTTCAACCTTTGGCAATGGTGACATGACAACAACATCTTCTTCACCACCAAACAGTGAACAGCCACTCAGCAAGGCGACGGAAACCAGCCCGACCAAGAGTGTTTTACGCAATTGCATGGGAATTCCCCTTAGCTGGACAAATTATTCAACTTCATGCGCATTATTGGCACAAGCGCCTGAGAATCATTTGATTCAATACCTTTACTATAAGCTTCCTGTGCACCCTTGCTATCACCTTTTGCCAACAGCACATCACCGCGCACATCTTGCATCATAGTCACCCAACCCGCACCTTTTACACTTTCCAGTGTTTTCAGTGCTTCATCCAGCTTTTTTTGCTGCAACTGCACGCGAGCCAGGCGCAAGTTAACTAATGCCTGCAGGTTTTCATCTTTCGCCTGCCCTTGTGCCAGAACCAATTGTTGTTCTGCTTTAGCAAAATCACCTTGCTCGGCAAAATTCCTTGCCAGTTGCAGTGCCGCAAAGACACCATAATTATTGCTGTTAGCCTGGATAAACTTTTCTGCTCCCGCCACTTCTTCCGCTTTACCGGAAGCCAGTGCCGTCATAGCCTGCTCATAAGACTCAGAAGCCGCCATCATGTTGGTGTTTTGGTGATTCTGCCAGTAGCGCCAACCAACCAGGGCACCAATACCGAGCACAACCCCCACAGCCAACGCTTTGCCGTTTTCAACAAAAAAACGTCGTAAAGCATCAACCTGTTCGTTTTCATTGGAATAGACTTCCACGGCGACCCTCTCTTTAACTTAACATCGAAGCCAGGCGCATCGCGACTTCGCTTTGCCCCAGCGTTTCTTGTTCACCACTTTGCAGGTCTTTTACCACCACCTGCTGTGCCGCCACTTCATTCTCCCCCAGGATCAGGGCAATGCGCGCACCCCATTTATCAGCACGGGTGATCTGCTTTTTGAAGTTGCCACCGCCGTAGTTGGTCATCAGTTTAATCTGCGGTATGGCATCACGTACTTGCTCTGCCAACAACATCGCTGCACTCTGTGTGCCGACACCACTTGAGATGACATAGACATCAATGATGGCAGGCGCCTTGAAATCCGGGTTCACCGCTTGAACCAGCAACACCAGACGTTCCATTCCCATGGCAAAACCAACAGCCGGGGTGGCCCGTCCGCCCAGTTGTTCCACCAGTCCATCATAGCGACCACCTGCACAAACCGTACCTTGGGCACCCAAACTATTGGTGACCCACTCAAACACCGTACGATTATAATAATCTAAACCCCGTACCAGACGTTGGTTTACTGTATAGGGAATACCCGCCTGCTGTAGATGCTCACACAATCCAGCAAAATGAATTCTCGACTCTTCATCCAGATACTCACCCAAAGATGGCGCATCATTAAGCAGGGCTTGCACCTGCGGATTTTTTGAGTCCAACACACGCAGTGGATTGCTATACATGCGACGTTTGCAGTCTTCGTCCAATTGATCCTGATGTTGCTCAAGAAAAGCCACCAGCGCATCACGGTAATTGGCCCGCGCTTCCAGCGAACCAATCGAGTTCAGTTCCAGTTTGACGTGTTCAGCAATCCCCAACGCCTTCCACCAACGGGCGGTCAGCAAAATCAGCTCGGCATCAATATCCGGCCCAGGTAAACCAAAAACCTCAACCCCTAACTGGTGAAACTGGCGATAACGCCCTTTTTGCGGACGCTCGTAGCGAAACATCGGCCCGACGTACCACAAGCGCTGCTCTTGATTATACAGCAGCCCATGCTCAATACCGGCACGAACACAGCCCGCGGTTCCTTCAGGTCGCAATGTCAGGCTTTCACCGTTGCGATCCTCGAAGGTATACATCTCTTTTTCTACAACATCGGTCACTTCACCAATGGCGCGTTTAAATAGCGGAGTCTGCTCAACAATAGGGATACGAATTTCGCTATATCCATAGCTGGCTAGCACTTGCTTGAGTGTGCCTTCAATTCGCTGCCATAATGCCGTTTCTTCCGGCAGGTAATCGTTCATGCCGCGAATGGCTTGAATGCTTTTTGCCACGTGAGTTCTCTGTCTGTTTAGATCAAAATAAACCTGATTATAGGGACTTTACCATCTACTGTTCAACGCGGATGAAAAACCCCTATCACTTATCTACTCATCCAACTGGTTGACAACTATACGATTGGCGTTATCCAGCATCGCTGCCTTGGCACGAATTTTCGCTTCCAATTGGTCAATCATCTGTTCATTATCAAAGCGCTCTTTCTGACGCACGCCATCTTCGTAGAAACCACTCTTATTGTGCCCCCCGGTTACGCCTAGGGTAGACACCAGCGCTTCGCCGGGACCATTGACGACACAACCGATAATCGAGACATCCATCGGCGTAATGATATCCTCCAGACGTTGCTCCAGCGCATTAACCGTCGCAATAACATCAAACTCCTGACGGGAACAGGTTGGGCAAGCAATGAAGTTAATACCACGCGCACGGATACGTAATGATTTCAGAATATCAAAACCCACTTTCACTTCTTCTATCGGATCAGCCGCCAGGGAAATACGCAGGGTATCGCCAATGCCTTCCGACAACAGCATCCCCAGGCCAATGGCCGACTTCACCGAACCACTGCGGGCACCACCGGCTTCAGTTATGCCCAAGTGTAGCGGTTGAGCTATACGACCAGCCAGCAAGCGATAAGACTGTACCGCCAAAAAGACATCGGATGCCTTTACACTGACTTTGAACTGATCAAAATTGAGGCGTTGAAGAATATCCACATGACGCATGGCAGATTCCACCAAGGCCTCCGGCGTGGGCTCACCGTATTTTTCCTGAATGTCTTTCTCCAGCGAACCGCCATTAACACCAATACGGATCGGGATATTTTTGTCACGAGCGCAATCCACTACGGAACGAATACGCGACTCATTACCAATATTGCCAGGGTTGATACGCAAGCAGTCAACACCGTATTCGGCCACCTGCAAAGCAATGCGGTAATCAAAATGGATATCAGCCACCAGCGGTACGTTAACCTGCTGCTTAATCAGGCGAAATGCCTCTGCTGCATCCATGGTAGGAACTGAAACGCGGACGATATCAACGCCAACGCGCTCCAGCGCTTTGATCTGAGCCACTGTCGCGGCAACATCAGTCGTCCTGGTATTGGTCATCGATTGCACGGCAATCGGTGCACCATCGCCAATAGGCACATTACCAACGTAAATACGCGTAGATTTACGGCGGTTAATGGGCGTTTGGTTATGCATCACTCACTCTCCACTGCGGCGCATTTCTAACAACAATAACCGCGTAATTACTGCTCTGGAACCGTCAGACGAGCAACACGGTTTGCCTTAACAAACCGGCTTAAATCCACCGGATTACCTTGGAATTGGATCTGTACCGCAGCCGGGATACCAATAGTCAATTTATACGGTGGTGTACCCACCAGATTTAGACTGGTACCGCTTTTCTGGACGCCGGTGAATAATGACTTACCGGTAGCGTCAATCACCTGCAACCAGCAATCACCAGAAAAATTCATCACCAACGCATTGGCATCTGCTACTGATTCCGTCGCCGCTCCAGTAGGTAGTGGATTGGTGGTAGCAGAGGTCGCTGTGGTTGCATCCGGAGCTGTGGTTACATCCGGAATAGTTGCCTGGCCCGGAATAGTTGCTTGGCTTGGCGCAACCACATTACTCGGTTGTGATGCCACAACCTGAGGGCTAGTCGTCCCAGGGGTAGCCACCAAAGGAGCCGTCACCGGCGCCACTGCGGGTTGAGAGGTTGCCGTATCGGTTGCGGATGCTGCATGACTATCGGGATCGAGTACTGAAGTACCGTTATCCACATTACCGTCAACCGAAGCAGCAGATTGGCTTTCATTATCGCGCTGAGAAAGTTGCGCCGTAGAGTGATCAACCATGGCGGCGATCTCTTCCTGCTGCGCCTTATGATTTTGCCACCACCAGGCAAACGTCAATCCCACTACCACACACACCACCAGCCAAGTAAAGCTCATCAACCAACCATCACGTTTCTTGCGACGCTTGTTCATTGAGAGCCCTGGCATATGAGGCAATTTAGTGACTTTGGATGACGCCTGTTTACCTAGCGCGAGTAACAGTTCATCTTCTGGTAAATGCACCAACTTGGCATAGGAACGGATATAACCACGCACAAACGTCGAAGCCAGATCGGCTGAGAGGTTATCCTCTTCGATGTCGCGCACGGTAGAGTTTTTTAGACACAGGCGATCTGCAACCGCCTGTTGGCTCAGGCCGAGTTGTTCACGGGCCTGACGCAAACGCTGGCCTGTCGTCATAGGTACAGTTTTATCTTGAGAGTCTTCAGTATTCATTAGCTAAGAACTGCTGGTGCTGTTTGGATTGTGGAAAACTTCGCGCTAACTGTTTGCCATAGCGTTGAACGCTATCCTGACGGTCTGCTAACGCGGCGAAACGAATCTGTAACCATAAACTGTCGGCACTGGCCGGCAAAACATGTTGATAACTATCTAATAAAATTTGCGCCTGTGCACGATTCCCTTCTCCAAATTGTTTCTCGGCTTCCACCAACAGTGGAATACCTTTATCGGGATCAACCTTTAATGCTCGAGTTAATAATTTACGAGCTTCATCCGTTTGCCCAGCCTTGAGGAAACAATAACCCGCGTTCTCAAGGCTATCAGCAACCTGTCCATCATCGGGTGCCTGCATCGCTGCGCTAAACTGCTGTTGAGCCTGTACATACTGCCCTAAACTACAGAGAAACGCACCGTAATTATTCAATACTGTGCCATTGCCTGGTGCGAGCTTGAGCGCTTGCTGATAATAGTGCTGCGCAGCAGCATTATCTGCTACCCGCTGATTATAGAGTGCCATACCCAACTGGGTACGATAATCTTGCGGTGCCACATCGAGCGCTTTTTGCAGATTTTTTCTCGCCGACGGCATATCACCCTGATGGAGATACGCCAGCCCCAGTTGTAAACGGGTCTGGCCGGCTGCCGAGTCAGGCTCGTCTTGATCCGGTTTCGAGCTTGAGCAACCCACCAACAAACTGGTTGCCAATAACACACTCAACAATTTCAGCTTCATGCTTGTACTTATTCCCTTACCTGATGCCATCTGTTCGCCCGCTAGATTAGTACAAGCATAGCAGGCTATTAGATAACAAAAAATAATGTGACAAGGGTCAGACCGTTCGTATGTTGATAGGTTCCCCGGCTATTTTCTTTTTCAGGGTACGCTTGGTGCGATCGATCACTTCCCCCGCTAACTGACCACAGGCCGCATCGATATCATCGCCACGGGTTTTACGAACAATAGTCGTAAAACCGTATTCCATCAATACTTTGGAGAAACGATCGACACGACTATTCGAGCTGCGTCCAAAAGGTGCCCCAGGGAATGGGTTCCAAGGGATCAAATTGATCTTGCACGGGGTATCTTTCAACACTTCCGCCAGTTGGTGCGCATCATCGGTACTGTCGTTGATCTGGTCCAACATTACATACTCTACAGTGACTCGCCCCTGGTTGGCATTGGATTTAGCCAAATAACGGCGAACGGCGGCCAGAAAAGCGTCGATATTGTATTTACGGTTAATCGGTACGATTTCATCACGGATAGTATCATTCGGCGCATGCAGCGAAATAGCCAATGCCACATCAATCATATCCCCAAGCTTGTCTAACGCGGGCACCACGCCTGAAGTGGACAACGTAACACGACGCTTGGACAGGCCAAAACCGAAGTCATCCAGCATGATCTCCATCGCTGGCACCACATTATTCAAGTTGAGCAGCGGTTCGCCCATCCCCATCATCACCACATTGGTAATGGGGCGCTGGCCGCTCACTTTCTGGGCACCAATGATTTTAGCTGCACGCCAAACCTGCCCGATGATTTCCGACACCCGCAGGTTACGGTTAAACCCTTGCTGCGCCGTTGAACAGAATTTGCATTCCAGTGCACAACCTACCTGGGAAGAGACGCACAACGTCGCGCGGTCGGCCTCTGGAATATAGACCGTTTCAACCTGCTGATCCCCTACCTTTAATGCCCATTTGATGGTGCCATCTGCTGAGCGCTGTTCCGCTGCCACCTCAGGTGCGCGGATTTCAGCCACAGCCTGCAACTTATTACGCAAGACCTTGTTGATATCGGTCATTTGCTCAAAGTCATCGCTGCAATAGTGGTACATCCACTTCATCACCTGATCGGCACGAAAGGGCTTTTCACCCATATTGATAAAAAACTCACGCAGTTGCTGACGATTCAAATCCAGCAGATTAATTTTATTCGTTACTGGTTGTTCCGTTTGCACAGCAGGGTCTGCCAATAAATTATTTTCAGACAAGGTATATTCGGTCGCGGTAGGTTCTAACATAAAAGATCTCTCAGCCTCGTTATTACACGTTATGGCTCTAAAGAAGAAAAAGCAGTCAATGTGTCTGCGGTTTACCGATTGCACCATGAACAATTACACCATGGAACAAGTACACAATGGGTCAATTACACCATCGATCAATTACACCATGGATCAATTACACCATGTGCGGATTACACAATGACAGAAAAAATGCGCCCTGGGCAGTTCACTCCCAGGGCGCAGCATTGTACAAATATTAATAACTCATTTCCACGTCTGAACGGCTTCCCAGTCATTTTTATTGTATCTGCCGGTTACCGTAAAGAGTCAATAATGTGAGTGACAACTCTTTTGCAACGAAACAATGACTCTCGATGCAGATTTATACGCTTTTAGCGTGGGCAGAGTTCACTTTCAGTAAAGAAATAAGCAATTTCACGCTGAGCAGATTCTACAGCATCTGAGCCATGTACCGCATTGGCGGTAAAGCTGTCAGCATAATCGGCACGCAAGGTACCCGCGAGCGCGTTGTCTGGGTTGGTTGCCCCCATGATATCACGGTTACGTTGTACGGCATTTTCCGCTTCTAGTACCTGAACCATGACTGGCCCCGAAGTCATAAACTCTACCAATCCATTGAAGAATGGACGGTCTTTATGCTCGGCGTAGAAACCTTCCGCCTGTTCACGGGTCATGCGCAACATTTTAGATGCAATAATTTTGAAACCTGCACGCTCAAAGCGAGCGTAAATTGCGCCAATATCATTGTTAGCTACAGCGTTGGGTTTAATAATGGAAAAGGTACGTTCTACGGTCATGATGGCCTCTATTATAGTTTCCAAAACAGGCCGTACATCGAAGATACGGCCCTATCGAGTGGCGCAGATTATATGTCCACCGTTAACAATTTCCTATGCAAAAATATACATTTCTTTAAAAATAAATGATCGTAATCACTCAATATCGTGATGTTTTTCAAACAGAACTGGAGACATCCGTTGACGGAATAGCGTTTCGCAACCAGCTTCCCCAACGACGCTGATAAAATGGCTGGGTATGATTGACCAAGTAGTGACTCACACCGCGCGCATTCTCTTCTACCAGACAAAAATCGACAGGGTCATCATTCGGTGCTGTTTCACTGGCCACCATGCCGGCTTCACTGATAAGTGCATCAATATCTACCTGCTCACCTTTCACATCTAACCCAATCAGCAGATTGGGCTGCTCATCAACCTCTCGGTCATGTATCAACGCCAGAAAAGCTCGCCGAACCAGCTTACGTTGACTAAATAAGGTGGTAAGTGCATCGATCATTGCCGCTGGATATTCAGTGGGTTGCCCCAACAGCAGTTGAGTTTCTTGTTCAATATCGCGCTCAACGGGTTTCACTACCCCACCTGTGGCTAACAGCATGGCAACTTCATCTGGGAAAAACTCTTTGCTGTATTCCGCTTTGGGGTTGAGAAACAGATGGTCTCCTTGGGTGATTTCAAACAGTACCCGCGTAGGCATAGCAATAAAAGGGTGTTCCTCCTCCGCCACTGCCTGTTGTAACAACGCCAACGAGGAGAAGAAAGGCACCACACTGCTGCCATCTTGCTTTTCCCAGTGCTGAATATTCACCGGTGTTTCTGCATCCAGCGTGATTTCACCTTGCAGTTGCACCTGCTCACTGTCCCCCAAAATATAGACCGTGGCATCCAGCAATTGGCGAAAAAACGCCGGACGATACGCTGGTTGTGATGCCGCTAATTTCAGCAGTTGTTCAAGCTCATCAGAGCTCGACATGGCATCATGCTCATTATGATGATGGTGGGTATTCATCGCCAACTCCAATGTATTAAGGGTTCAGCACCGCTGAACCCTTATAAAATGTCATATCTGTGCACGTCAATTCACAAGGATGAGTGCGCCCCAGCCTGCCCTGCGGTTATTTAGCCTTACGCAGCAACAGATTTGCCAACGTGCGCACCCCTAAGCCCGTCGCACCCGCCGACCACTGCTCGACCGCCCCTTTGCGATAAGTGGCAGAACAGTCAATATGCAACCATCCTTGCTGGTAGTTCTTCACAAAATGCGATAGAAACGCCGCTGCGGTACTGGCACCAGCACTATGTGCGGCCCCTGCAATATTATTAAGATCGGCGAAGTTTGACGGCAATTGACCACGGTGGAATTCTGCCAATGGCAAACGCCAGAATGGCTCGTGCTCCAGTTCGGCACTGACCAGCACTTCTTGCGCCAATGCATCATCAAAGCTGAACAGCGCGTGATAGTCGTTACCTAATGCGGTTTTCGCCGCCCCGGTCAAGGTGGCACAATCGATAATCAGTGCGGACTGTTGCTCACTGGCATCAATCAAACCATCCGCCAGCACCAAGCGCCCTTCGGCATCGGTATTCATCACTTCAACGGTTTTGCCGTTACGGTAGCGAATAATGTCACCCAACTTGAATGCATTACCACTGACCAGATTATCGGCACAACACAAGAACAATTTGACGCGTTGCTGCAAACCACGCAATACCGCCAACGCCAGTGCACCGGTGATGGTCGCAGCGCCTCCCATATCGGACTTCATGGAGTCCATAAAGGCGCTTTGTTTGAGGCTGTAGCCCCCTGAATCAAAGGTAATCCCTTTCCCCACCAAGCATGCAAACACCGGAGCATCCGGGTTACCTGTCGGGTTAAAATCCAGCGCTAATAGCACTGGCGGGCGCTCAGAACCGCGGCCGACACTATACAGGCCAGCATAGTTCTGCTCACGCAGGTCTTCACCTTTGGTAATGCGATAGCTGATGGCTTCACCTGCCACTTCGCACATCAGATCAACGGCACGGGCAGCCAGTTGCTCTGGCCCCAACTCTTCCGCTGGCATATTGATGGTGTCACGTACCCAATCAACCACCATCAGGCGTTGTTGTAGCTCCTGAGATTCCGCTGCGGGTAAAACGGCCCATTCAACACGGCGCTGCCCTTTCGGCCCACGGAACCCCTGCCAGAATGCCCAGCTTTGCTCAAGGCCCCAACCATCACCGGCCAGTTTCACGTTTCTGATACCTTGACCATCTATTTTGCGTGCCGCCCGTTGAATCGCCCCGAGCTTGCTACCCGCAGCCAGATGGATAGTCATCCCTTGGTCATTGGTGCTCAACAACGCCTTGTCACCCCAGCGGGCATCTGCTGGCTGTTGTGATAGTGTGATCTGCATGATTTCAGTGGTCATCGCGTTAACTCCGGATCATTCTTTGCTATACCTTGTACCCCCTGGCGTATTCAAGTTGCCAGGGAGTTAAGGGCTATTTGGCTGATGGTGCTCTTTATTGCGCTTCATCCAGCCAAACCAACAGGATCGCTTCCAATATTTTTTCGTTGGATGCCTGTGGGTTGTCATCAAATTCTTCCAGTTGGCAGATCCATTGGTGCATATCGGTAAAACGTACCGTGGTTGGATCCGTATCAGGATAGGCGTCATACAACGCCTCACCAATTTCACGACTATCTGTCCATTTCAGGCCCATTGTTATCTCCAGGCATTAAAATTACCGGTCACAAAACGGTTGTTTGAATAACGACTCAATTTAAATGACGGTTAAGTTTAAATCACGGCTACGTTTGAATGACGATCAATGTTCACGTGCATGGTTGATGGTATAGCGTGGTATTTCTACCACCAGATCTTCATCGCTGACACGTGCCTGACAACTCAAACGACTCTCGGGCTCCAGCCCCCAGGCTTTATCCAGCATGTCGTCCTCCAGCTCACTGCTTTCGTCGAGGGAATCAAACCCTTCGCGCACAATGCAATGGCAGGTGGTGCAAGCACAGGATTTCTCACAAGCATGCTCAATTTCAATGCCATTGCGCAATGCGACATCAAGGATGGTTTCCCCAACCTCGGCGTCCAATACCGCGCCCTCAGGACAATGATCTTGATTAGGTAAAAAAACAATTTTAGGCATGGTTAAACCTCATCCACAGAATGGCCTGCCAACGCACGACGAATCGAATTGTCCATACGGCGCGCGGCAAAATCTTGAGTTGTTGCATCAACGTCTTTAATAGCGGCTTCAATAGCAGCAGGATCGGTACCTTGCATCACTTGCCGCAGGTTTGCTACCGCCTGGTTGATAGCCTGGCTTTCTGCTTCACTGAGTAACGCTGCATCGCTGGCCAACGCCCCTTGCAAGCTTTCCAGTACCCGAGAAGCTTCAACCTGCTGCTCTGCCAGTTTGCGGGCGCCAATATCGCTTTGCGCATTGGCCATGGAATCTTTGATCATCCCGGCAATTTCCGCATCAGACAAACCATAGGAAGGCTTCACCTGTATAGAGGCTTCAACTCCTGTGGATTTCTCCATCGCCGTCACACTCAACAGACCATCGGCATCAACCTGAAAAGTCACCCGAATATGCGCGCCACCCGCAGCTAGCGGTGGTAAACCACGTAGCGTAAAACGCGCCAGCGAGCGGCAATCGGCCACCAGTTCGCGCTCCCCCTGCAGGACATGAATCATCATGGCGCTCTGACCATCTTTGAAGGTGGTGAACTCTTGCGCACGGGCCACTGGGATGGTGGTATTACGGGGGATCACTTTCTCAACCAGGCCCCCCATGGTTTCCAACCCCAGCGATAATGGGATCACATCCAGCAGCAGCATTTCGCTGTCTGGCTTGTTACCCACCAGAATATCGGCCTGAATAGCCGCACCGATAGCCACCACTTTATCCGGATCGATGGATGTCAGTGGGGTACGGCCAAAAAATGCCCCCACCTGCTCGCGCACCAGCGGAACACGAGTGGACCCACCGACCATCACCACCGCCAAGACCTCATCTATTGTGACTTCAGCATCTTTAAGTGCACGACGGCACGCCAACAGCGTGCGTTTCACCAAAGCAGCAATCAGCGTTTCAAACTGTTCACGGGTCACTTCCCCTTGCCAACCCGCCACATTGACCAGTGTGCTTGGTGCATCACTCAACGCAATTTTGGCCGCAATGGCGGCATCCAGCAATTGACGCTGCACCCCGTGGTCACTGCGATCAGCAACACCGGCTTGCTCGCGCAACCAATCTGCCAGCAAATGATCGAAATCGTCACCACCAAGCGCAGAATCCCCCCCGGTAGCTAAAACTTCAAACACACCACGGCTGAGGCGCAGAATCGAAATATCGAAGGTGCCGCCCCCCAGATCGTAGACAGCAATCACCCCTTCCTGCCCAGAATCCAACCCGTAGGCAATCGCCGCCGCAGTGGGTTCGTTCAACAAGCGCAACACATGCAGGCCAGCCAAGCGCGCCGCATCTTTAGTCCCTTGCCGTTGCGCATCATCAAAATAGGCAGGAACGGTGATCACCACACCATCGAGTTCGCCGTCTAATGCCTCTTTGGCACGTGCAGTCAATGCTTTGAGAATATCCGCAGAGACGCCCACCGGGTTAACCACGCCAGCGGGGGTGACCATCATCGGTAGACCATTATCGCTGGGCTGGAACTGATACGGCAGGTTGGGATAGCGTTGCAGCACATCAACCAGAGAGCGCCCCATCATGCGTTTGACAGAACTGATGGTATTGACCGGATCCTGTGCCGCTTGGGCACGAGCAGCCCAACCGACATGGTATTCGTCCGCCTGGTAATGGACAACTGAAGGTAACAGATAGCGCCCTTGCGCATCAGGCAATACTTCTGCCTGCCCACTGCGAACCGTAGCCACCAACGAGTTGGTGGTGCCCAAGTCAATACCTGCAGCCAGACGGCGCTGGTGCGGCGCAGCACTAAGGCCAGGTTCACTAATTTGTAATAAGGCCATATATCAAAGCTTCCACAATCAAAAATCTCTCCCCTCTCTTGCAAGCCACCGCATGGTGCATGGTGGCGATAGCGCCAAACCCTTGTTGCCAGATTAACGCTTGCAAAGTATCAGGTGATTACTCAAACCCCAGCAGTTTTTCTTCTAGTTGTTCAACCTGTTGCTGCAGTTTGTCCAAAAAACGTAGTTTCCGCACGCTGTCGGCCGCCACTTCCCATTGCTGGTTATCCAACTCCAGTACCATCTGCCTACTACGTTGTTGGCAACTGGTATTCAGACGCGCAGTAAAAGCAGCCAGCGCCTCTGATGCATCGGGTTGATGTGCAATGGCATCAAGCTCTTCACGTAACTCCAACTGCTCCATCAAGAATGCAGGATCACGCAGAGTATGTTGCTCATTACGCAGATCAAAGCCGTGCAAAGATAACATATACTCGGCCCGTTTTAACGGATGCTTGAGTGATTGATAGGCTTCATTAATGGTTGCCGCCTGCTGCAATGCCATCAGGCGTTCACGTTCTGGTTGGGTAGCGAAACGGTCGGGGTGAAATTGGCGCTGCAGATCCTGATAGCGCGAAGTCAACAGGCTGCCGTCCACACTGTAACGAACTGGCAGCCCGAATAAAGTAAAGTAATCCATAATATGCTCTGGGCATTGAATTCTAAATAATTCAAGCTGCGATAGGTCGGTGAACCCTCGAAAACCCGCTATCTAGCTCACTCAAGCAGCAGGGAATCTACTGCTGCTTGAAAAACCGAGCCGTAACGGAGAACGCCATCAATGATCAGACGTTAAAACTTTCGCCGCAGCCACATTCACTAGTAACGTTCGGGTTGTTGAACTTGAAACCTTCGTTCAAACCTTCTTTGACGAAATCAAGTTCGGTCCCATCAAGATAGACCAGGCTCTTGCTGTCAATAATCACTTTGACGCCTTTGTTTTCAAAAACGATGTCGTCATCGTTTTTTTCATCAACAAATTCGAGCACATACGCCATTCCAGAGCAGCCGGAAGTTCGCACTCCCAAGCGCAATCCAAGACCTTTGCCACGGTGGTTCAAAAATGCCTGAACGCGCTGCGCAGCGCTGTCACTCATGGTTATTGACATAGCAACCTCATTCGAAGCCAGGCCCGACTACGCGGGCCAAATAACAAGTTATATACCCAAATTCAATCAAGTTGCAGGTAGGCGGCAATTGAGCAAATCCCTAGGAACATAGCCAACTATGTGACTAGGGTGAGCGAAAGCAGCCAACAACCCTGTGGTTTGATTGCCGACGGGTAAAACTACTTAGTGCCGTGCTTGCTCTTATAGTCAGCAATCGCTGCTTTAATGGCATCTTCTGCCAGAATTGAGCAGTGAATCTTAACGGGGGGCAACTCCAGTTCCTCGGCAATCTGGGTATTTTTAATCGCTTCGGCCTGATCAAGAGATTTACCCTTCATCCACTCGGTCACCAAGGAACTTGAGGCAATGGCAGAACCACAACCGTAGGTCTTGAAACGGGCATCTTCAATAATGCCTTCATCGTTAACCTTGATCTGCAGTTTCATCACATCACCACAGGCCGGTGCACCTACCATCCCACTACCTACGGTTGGATCTTCATTATCAAACGATCCCACGTTACGTGGATTTTCGTAATGGTCTATTACTTTTTCGCTGTATGCCATGACGTTGCTCCTAAATCCTGAGAATTAATGATGTGCCCATTCGATGCTGTTGATATCCACACCCTGCTTGTACATGTCCCACAATGGGGAGAGTTCACGCAGACGGCCAATGGATTTACGTACCAGCGAAATGGTGTAATCGATCTCTTCTTCGGTCGTGAAACGCCCAAGAGAAAAACGAATCGAGCTGTGTGCCAACTCATCACTCATCCCCAGCGCGCGCAGCACATAGGAAGGTTCCAGGCTGGCAGAAGTACAGGCAGAACCGGATGAAACAGCCAAATCTTTCAGCGCCATGATCAACGACTCGCCTTCAACATAGTTGAAGCTGACGTTGAGAATGTTTGGCGCCCCATGCTCCAAATCACCGTTCAGATAGACTTCTTCCATATCTTTCACACCATTCCACAAACGATCACGCAAGCTACTCAAGCGTGCCATTTCAGTGGACATTTCTTCCTTGGCGATACGATAGGCTTCACCCATGCCAACAATCTGGTGGACTGGCAATGTACCGGAGCGCATACCACGCTCATGCCCACCACCGTGAATTTGCGCTTCAATACGGATACGTGGCTTACGGCGCACATACAGGGCACCAATACCTTTAGGACCATAAATTTTATGACCAGTGAAGGACATCAAATCCACTTTCAATTTACTCAGGTCGATAGGCAATTTGCCGACGCTCTGGGTCGCATCAACATGGTAGATAATACCACGGGCACGACACATTTCGCCGATGGTTTCAATATCCTGCACCACACCAATTTCGTTGTTCACATGCATAATGGAAACCAGAATGGTGTCTTCGCGCATCGCCGCAGCAAGGGTATCGAGATCGATAATGCCGTTGCTCTGAGGGGCCAGATAAGTGACCTCAAAGCCTTCACGTTCGAGTTGGCGACAAGTATCCAGCACCGCTTTATGCTCGGTTTTACTGGTAATAATGTGCTTGCCTTTCTTGTGATAGAAATTAGCTACACCCTTGATCGCCAGGTTATTAGACTCGGTAGCCCCAGAAGTGAACACAATCTCACGCGGGTCTGCGCCAACCAGTTCAGCTATTTGATTACGGGCGATATCGACAGCCTCTTCCGCCTGCCACCCGAAACGGTGGGAGCGAGATGCCGGGTTACCGAAAGTACCGTCGAGGGTTAAAAACTGCATCATCTTCTGCGCAACTCGCGGGTCGACCGGTGTGGTTGCCGAGTAGTCCAGATAAATCGGTAATTTCATTGCTCTTTTACTCCGTACATCACTTCCAAAAACAGATAAATGAGTCACTGACTGCTTATGCACGTAGATTCACGTTGATCTTTTCTTGCTGACGCTCATCAAGAGTACGGCGCTGACGATTTGCCACCTCCAGCACATCCTGATCATTAACCAGTTCAGCCAACGTGATGCCATTCAGAAACCCGCTAATACGATCACTGAGGTCACTCCATAAGGAGTGGGTCAGACAGCGGCCCCCCCCTTGGCAACCCTCTTTGCCTTGGCAGCGGGTGGCATCTACTGACTCATCCACTGCAGAGATCACTGCACCAACGGCGATATCACCCATATCCTTGCCCAGCAGATAACCACCACCTGGACCACGCACACTGGCCACCAGGCCATTCTTGCGCAGACGGGAAAAAAGTTGTTCCAGATAAGAGAGTGAAATACCCTGACGTTCGGAAATATCCGCCAGTGGTACTGGCCCTTTCTGGGAGTGTAATGCCACATCAAGCATCGCTGTCACGGCATAACGCCCTTTAGATGTCAGTCTCATAGCTAGTGATTACCTATTGGTCGAACATGTAGTAGAGTCTGACATTCCTGACTAAAACAGTCAACTATTTAACCGCACTATTTACTCAACTATTGGGCCTTTTTATACGACTTGTCTCTGGCTGTGAACCTGTTGCCTGGGTCACTCAAACTTCTTACCAAGGGCATTCAAACTTCTTACCAGGATCATTCAAGCAACGGTCGCCAAACCCGACCCGGTAACGCGGCCCGACCCTGCATGTTACCAAGATTAATTGCCTTGATTTTTATCCTGTTTTTCGATCGATGACAGCATCCCACGCAAAATATTCAGTTCCTGCTCTTCTGGCCGCGCCCGAGCAAATAAACGCCGCAAACGCCCCATCACCTGGCCGGGATTCGCCGCACGGATAAAGCCGGTATGTACCAAGGTCTGCTCCAGATGCTGATAAAACCGTTCAAGATCGTCCACCAGCGGATAGAGCGTTTCTGCCGGTACTGGCGCGCCTTCCTGTTGGCGGTCGAGGTAAGCGACACGCACTTCATAAGCCAGGATCTGTACTGCCATCGCCAGGTTCAACGAGCTGTAATCGGGATTGGCCGGGATCGCCACATGATAGTGACACTTCTGCAATTCATCATTAGTTAGGCCAACACGTTCACGGCCAAAGACTAATGCCACCGGCCCCTGTTCGCTTTCCTGTACGGCTCGCACCCCACAAGTTCGAGGTTCTAACATCGGCCAGGGTAAAGTTCTTGAGCGCGCGCTGGTACCTACCACCAGACGGCAACCGGCAATGGCGGCATCAAAAGTATCAACCAGCGTAGCATTACCAATAACGTCGCTGGCACCTGCAGCCAAGGCGATAGCCTGTGAATCAGGTTTTACCAGTGGATTAACCAGATAAAGGTTGGTTAAGCCCATGGTTTTCATGGCGCGGGCGGTGGAGCCCATATTACCGGTATGGGAAGTCTCAACCAAAACAATGCGGATGTTGTGCAGCATACAAACTCTGAATAGTAGAAGAAAATCGCCATATCCTAACACAGGCATCTCACCAAGTTCATGCAAGTTTCCGCCTCTTGTCTAGCCACATGGATTCAATTTGCACAAACTAAGGCATAGGTATTTTGCCAAACACCTGCTATAATCCGCGCGTTTCTCGTTCTTTAACATCCTGTGGAAAATGCCCATGCATCCGATGCTGACTATCGCTGTGCGCGCTGCGCGTAAAGCGGGTAACTTGATTGCCAAAAATTACGAAACGCCTGACTCTGTAGAAACAACGCAGAAAGGTTCTAATGACTTTGTTACTAACGTTGATCGTGAAGCTGAACGTCAGATCATTGAAATTATCCGTAAGTCTTACCCCAAACACACCATAATCGGTGAAGAATGTGGTGAGTTAGCGGGTGAAGATCAAGATGTACAATGGGTGATTGATCCACTGGATGGCACCACCAACTTTGTCAAACGCTTCCCACACTTCTCCGTTTCCATTGCTGTACGCATTAAAGGCCGTACCGAAGTGGCGGTGGTTTATGACCCGATGCGCAACGAACTGTTCACCGCAACCCGTGGTCAAGGTGCGCAACTCAACGGTTACCGTCTACGCGGCACTAATGCCAAAGACCTGGATGGCACCATCTTGGCCACCGGCTTCCCCTTCAAAGCCAAACAACATGCTCCCTCTTATATTAATCTGATCGGTAAACTGTTTACCCAGTGTGCGGATTTCCGCCGTACCGGTTCCGCAGCACTTGATCTGGCTTATGTCGCCGCTGGCCGTGTTGATGGCTATTTTGAAATCGGCCTAAAACCTTGGGACTTCGCGGCAGGTGAATTGCTGGTCCGCGAATCTGGCGGGGTGGTCACCGATTTTGTGGGCGGTCATAATCACTTGAACTCTGGCAATCTGGTTGCCGGTAACCCACGGGTGGTGAAATCGCTGCTATCAGTGATGCGTGAAGAACTGAGTGAAGCGCTGAAGCGTTAATGTTTTAATTTCTGCGATAACCAAGGTAACTGCCAGAGCGTTACCTTGGTCTCTCCTTATGACTCAAATAAGCAAAGGTTAGCGGGAAAACGGACGAACTCCGCCCCCTAGCTCAGGCTGCGCACTCATATACAGCACTATCCCCGCAAACAGTAAAGTTAAACCGCCAACCAATGCCAAAGTTCCCCAAGCTACGCGACTCCAAGCTGCGGAGGTACGCTGTCGGCTGATGCGTATCGCCAGTTTACGGCTGTAGTGCACAAACAGCGCCAGTAAAGAGATGGTCATTGACGTTCCCAACGCCATCGCCAAGGCAGAAAAAATACCCCAGGTAAAAACACCGATCACTTTGGAGAACAGCAACACCAGGATTGCACCTGAACAAGGGCGCATCCCCATCGCCAGTACAATCGCCGTTGTTGTTCGCCAATCTTTTCCCGCTTGCAACTCAGCATCATTGGGTAAATGGCGATGTCCACAGCCACAATCAATACCATGGGTATGTGTGTCGGGTAAGGGTTGTAAACGGTTAATACGCAGTGCGGGCACTGGACGCAGGGATTTAATCGCCAAATAGAGGCGTTTTAGTGCACGCCAGCTTAGCAATACCCCCAATAATATCACCAAAATATAGCTACCTCGCTCCAGCCAGAAACTACTCTGATGCAGTTGACTGGATGAGAGTTGCAGTACCACCAACACCAGTGTCACCAAGCCAATAGCCACCCCACCCTGTAACAATGAGGCAGCAAAGGTCAGTTTCAGGCTGGTTTTTAAACGTGTTGGATGAGTAGCCAGATAAGTCGCAATCACCACTTTGCCATGCCCTGGCCCCAAAGCATGTAAGACGCCATAACCAAGACTGAACAGCATCAGTGCCATACCCGCTTGCTGTGGTGCCGCCTTGACTTGTTGTAACAGTAGCGCCATTTCCTGATTTAACTTTTTCTGCCACACCACCGTGTGCATCAATATCTGCGGCCAATAGTGCCAAGCCTGCTGGATAACCAGCGCCAGCAAAATCAAAAACAGCAGCAGTGGCCATAACCCGAGCATCCAATGATATTTCTGTCCCGCAGGTTGCCTGATCTTTATTTGCATGTCAGCGTCACTCGCTGGGCAAATTGTTGCCCTAATGCCAGGTCTTCAGGGGGGGAGTCACTCTTGTCCAGAGACATGGCATAGGTTTTCAATGATGAATCCGGCTTGGGTGTCATCAAATTCAACTCACAGTGTTTGGCCATCTCTGGTGGCAACTGTAATGCTTTTTGATCCTGGTAGGACATATCAACAAAATAGGTGGGATCATAGGTGGAAATCTTAAAGGGTTTACCCACCAACGGTTGTGCTTCCGCCAGTGGTAATACAAACTCCAATACCGCCTTATTTCCCTGGCGCGAAAGATGGTATTCCGTGGGCAGATTCAAGTATTTCACCGGTTTACCATCACGGTAAATATCGGTGAAATAGTGCTGCGCCAATACATTAGCCATCACCTCCGCCGCCAATTGTTTCCAGATTTCGGAATCACTTTTAGCGTTTTCAGCATCATACAACAGATCTGCTGAGGTCATTTCATCCATAACCCAAACCATTTTCAACCCAACCAGTTTCTGGTCTTTGGCGATAAACGTGGTATTCATATCAATAAAACTGTGTGGGTGGGCAATGGTTGCCATGCTGAACAACATTAACAGGCCAGCCAGCACCCTCGGGCCGCAGTGTTTCATCATAAAAATCGACTCATTGTTGTTGTCTACCCAATCATGCCCGTTACCGTTCGCCCGCAACTGAGATGGTTTTGGCTATAAACAGTACCGGCACCACGATTGCCGCCATTACCCAAAATACATCCTGCTGTAGATGTTCAAACAGAAAGCCAGCGACCACCGTCATCACGGCGATACCGCCCCCCATTGCCAGAGCAGAATAGACGGCCTGTAAGCGAATCACTTCTGCGCCTTGGCGTGCCGCGATAAAACGCATTGCTGCCAGATGACAGACCGTAAAGGTGCCGCAATGTAGCACTTGTATCAATAGCAGCATGGAGAGTTCCGTCGTAGAAGCCATCAACCCCCAGCGCAGCAAACCACATACCGCCGATAACAGCAGTAAACTCCCTGCATTCCAACGACGGAACAGGAAATTGCTGCAGGCAAAGAGTATCACTTCTGCCACCACCCCCAATGACCACAGGTAACCCACGCTAGCAGCGGAATAACCGGCTTCTTGCCAATAGATAGAAGCAAAGCTGTAATACCCGGCATGGGCCCCTTGCAATAGCGTCACGCACAATAGAAACCGCCATACCGGGCCTTCACTCAGCAATTCACGCCAGGAGCGGTTGCTGTTATGTTGTGCACGCAGCCCGCCGGTGGGCATGACACTGGGCTTGAGTAACATACCCAGCCACACCGCCAATAGGCTGATTAACAAGCTGAACAAGATGGCATTATGGCCCCAGACAGAAACCAGTTTGCCGGTCAGTGCGGAGCCCACCACAAAGGCCAGCGACCCCCATAAACGTACCCGGCCATAATCCAGCGCTATTTGCCGCTGCCAGGTTGCTGCCAACGCATCAGTCAACGGCACTAACGGTGAGGAAAGCAGGTTGAAACCCACCAGCACCAACATCAGCCAAGCCCAGCCGTTACCAAAACAAAACCCGACAGCAGAAACCAGGGAAAGCAGGGCCAAAAGGCGTAATGCACTAATTAAACGCGAGGGATCTTTAACACGAGGGGCAATCAACAAGCTACCGAGAAAACGGGCAACCAAACCGGCGCCGAGCAAGATACCAATAGTTTCTGGTGCCAGCCCTTCCTCTTTCAGCCATACACTCCAGAATGGCAGGTAAATACCAAAAGAAAAAAAATAAGTGAAATAACTCAGAGCAAGCCAATGCGTTGATTGCAGAACCATATTCCCTCCAGCCAGAGCCAACGGCATACTTTGACAGAGATCACATCTTGCAGCAATGTTCCCTGATGTTTAAACCACAAGGGTGCAATCTAGCTCACGGTTTATTGCAATAGTGTTAAAAAAACCCGCCGTAGCGGGTTTCGTCAGTCTATAGCGCAATCACTATAACTAGGCATACACCGGCAGACGAGCACAAATCTCCAGCACTTTTTTCTTGGTGCGTTCAATGGTGGATTCGTCGTTAATGTTATCCAATACGTCACAGATCCAGCCAGCCAGTTCACGCACCTCAGCTTCTTTAAAGCCACGGCGAGTCACTGCTGGCGTACCGATACGCACACCCGAGGTCACAAACGGGCTCTTCGGATCGTTTGGCACGCTGTTCTTGTTAACGGTGATATTGGCACGGCCCAGTGCGGCGTCGGCCTCTTTACCGGTCAGATTCTTATCTACTAGATCCAGCAGGAACAGGTGGTTGTGAGTGCCACCAGAAACTACCTTGTAACCACGCTTGAGGAATACATCGACCATCGCTTTAGCGTTGATTGCCACTTGTTGTTGGTAAACTTTGAACTCGGGCTCCATCGCTTCTTTTAATGCTACCGCTTTACCAGCGATCACATGCATCAATGGGCCACCCTGACCACCAGGGAACACAGCTGAGTTCAGTTTTTTATACAACTCTTCATCGCCGCCCTTAGCCAGGATCAAGCCGCCGCGCGGACCTGCCAGGGTTTTGTGCGTCGTGGTGGTAACGATATGAGCATGGGGCAGCGGATTCGGGTAAACACCTGCCGCGATCAGACCAGCAACGTGCGCCATATCCACAAACAGGTAAGCACCGATGCTGTCGGCTATTTCACGCATTTTTGCCCAGTCAACAACACCGGAATAGGCAGAAAAACCACCGATAATCATTTTTGGCTGATGGAGCTGCGCTTGTTTAGCCAAGTCGTCATAGTCAATCTGACCTGTTTCATCAATGCCGTAAGGCACCACTTTATATAACTTACCCGACAGGTTCACCGGTGAACCATGAGTCAAGTGGCCACCATGTGCCAGGTTCATCCCCAGGATGGTGTCACCTGGTTGCAGCAGTGCAGTATAGACAGCAAAGTTCGCTTGAGAACCAGAGTGTGGCTGCACGTTGGCATAGTCGGCACCGAACAGCTCTTTAGCACGATCGATAGCCAGTTGCTCAACGATATCCACATACTCGCAACCACCGTAATAACGCTTGCCAGGATAGCCTTCCGCATATTTATTAGTCAGTTGAGAACCTTGGGCCTGCATAACACGCGGGCTGGTGTAGTTCTCTGAGGCAATCAGTTCGATGTGCTCTTCCTGACGCACCACTTCTTGCTCCATTGCACGCCACAATTCGGCATCATAATCTGCAATGTTCATTTCACGCTTTAACATCCGGCATCTCCTGGCTTTAATTCAGCTGACATACCCTATCGGTTTCAAGTTACCCACTTATTAGCGGTGTGAGTTCACGCAGCCACCTCGTTCGCGAATCGCCTGGGAAGTGGCTGATTTGCCCCCTAGCGGTAACTTGGACCAATCAAGGTATAAAAATCCCCCTTTGGGCTCTGGGCAACAGTGTAAACCGTTTTACCCTATTGAGGATAGGCCTTGACAGAGGTTTTTACGCAAACGATTGGCTTTAGGTGGCACAAGGCTTTGATCCATTTACCACTCAATGATTGGCACTGGATTTTTGCTCATGATGATCATGCAGACTTTTCATGTTTGATGGCAGGAATAGTGGATAATTCCTGCCGCTTGAACGGAAAAATTAAACGCGGGAAAGTTAAATCGCTTCTTCATCCTGTTCGCCAGTGCGAATACGCACTACGCGAGCAACATCAAAAACAAAGATTTTTCCATCGCCAATCTTACCGGTTTGCGCCGTTTGCATGATGGTTTCTACACAAGTTTCCACAATGTCATCAGGCACGACGATTTCAATTTTAACTTTCGGCAAGAAGTCGACCATATACTCCGCACCACGATATAACTCGGTATGTCCTTTCTGGCGGCCAAAGCCTTTAACTTCCGTTACCGTCATCCCGGTAATGCCCACTTCGGCTAATGCCTCACGCACATCATCCAATTTAAACGGCTTGATAATCGCGTCGATTTTTTTCATCTTATTTCCTCGCGCCTATCCACTAGGCTCTTAAATTACCAATTTTTACGGCCAAAGCCTGAAGTGATCGGATAACGACGATCTTTGCCGAAGTTGCGAGCCGTGATACGCGGGCCCACCGCAGCCTGACGGCGCTTATATTCGTTAATATCCACCAGGCGAATTACCTTACGTACCACTGACTCTTCAAAGCCCTCTGCCACCAGATCAGCAACTGACTTGTCATGCTCAACGTAACCTTCCAAGATAGCGTCCAGAATATCATAGGGTGGCAGACTGTCTTGATCGCATTGGTCCGGTGCCAATTCGGCGGAAGGTGGGCGATCAATCACCCGTTGCGGAATCACGTAGGAGAGCGTATTGCGGTACTCAGACAGTTTGAATACCAGTGTCTTGGGGACGTCCTTCAATACATCAAAGCCGCCAGCCATATCACCATACAACGTGGCATAGCCCACCGCCATTTCGCTTTTATTGCCGGTGGTCAATACAATACTGCGGCGTTTATTAGAAAGGGCCATCAGCACTACACCACGACAACGCGCCTGCAGATTCTCTTCAGTGGTATCTTGCTGTGTGCCAGAAAACATCGGTGTCAGTTGCCCCATAAAAGCATCAAACATCGGTTCGATCGAGACAATATCAAATTCCACACCGAGGATTTCAGCTTCTTCTTTGGCATCCGCAATACTGATATCCGCCGTGTAGCGAAACGGCATCATTAACGCCTGCACCCGCTCTTTTCCTAGCGCATCAACGGCGATCGCCAAGGTCAACGCTGAGTCGATCCCCCCAGACAACCCAAGCACCGCACCTTTAAAACCATTTTTGGTCACGTAGTCACGTACCGCCAGCACCAAGGCAGCATAGATCTGCGCCAACTGCGGCATTTCTGCCGCTGGCGACACCATTGGCACCACATTCAGCTCATTAAATTCCAGCCGAGTAACCTGTTCACTAAAGGCCGCCAAGCGGTGAGTGATATTACCGGCCGCATCAAAAACCTTGGAACAACCGTCAAAAATCAGTTCATCCTGCCCACCTACCTGATTAAGGTAGACTAATGGCAAACCACTACGCTGGCAGTGCCCCTCTATCAGCGTGTTGCGGATATAAGGTTTTTCTCGACTATAGGGGGAGGCATTAATCGACAGTATGATTTCTGCGCCTGCCGCTTTCGCGGCGTCAACCGGCTCTGGAAACCATAAATCTTCACAAATCAACAGCCCGAGGCGATAGCCTTTCAGGCTCACCACACAACTTTTATTGCCAGGTTGGAAATAGCGTTTTTCGTCAAAAACACCATAATTCGGTAGTTGTTGTTTGAAATAGCGCGCCTGTAAACGGCCGGCAGAAAACAGCGACAGGGCATTATACAGTTTGCCCTCTTCACGCCACGGGTGCCCCAGCAGAATAGCCACATCGCCGGAGGCCTGCCGTAAACGTTCCAACTGGATATCACAACGCTGATAGAAATCATCGCGATACAGCAAGTCTTCTGGCGGATAACCGGACAACGCCAGCTCCGTGAACATCACCAGATCGACACCCGCTTGTTGCTGCTCGTGCACCGTTTGTAACATGCGTTCGCAGTTGCCTTCAATATCGCCCACCAGCAAATTCAGCTGGGCCAACGCAATGGAAAGTGATCTACTCATATCTCTATCATCTGCCCTACCGCAACAAAGAAAGCGAAGTGTAAAGCATTCCGCCTCATTTGTTGAGAACCTGCATTTTCAGGTTCAGAAAAGGAAACATCATTCTTTGAAATCGTTGGCATCCAGCTCGTGGCGCGACAACAATTTATAGAACTCAGTACGATTACGGCCTGCCATACGCGCAGCCTGAGTTACATTACCCTTGGTGATTTGCAACAACTTGCGCAAATAGTGTAATTCAAACTGATTTCGCGCTTCGACAAAGGTTGGCAATACCGTGTTTTCCCCCTCCAACGCCTGCTCCACCAGCGCATCACTGATCACCGGAGCCGTTGTCAGAGCCACACACTGTTCGATAACGTTCACCAATTGGCGAACATTGCCAGGCCAGTTGGCGGTCATCAGGCGTTTCATGGCATCAGAGGAAAAACTACGCACAAACGGCTTATGCCGTTGCGCGGACTCACGTAATAAATGGTTTGCCAACAGCGGAATATCTTCTGCCCGTTCATTAAGCGCAGGTATTTTCAGGTTAACCACATTCAGGCGGTAGTAAAGATCTTCACGGAATTCTTTCTTCGCCATCGCCTTGGGTAAATCCCGGTGAGTGGCAGAAATGATACGAACATCAATATCAAGATCGCGGTTACTGCCCAATGGCCGGACTTTACGTTCCTGCAAAACACGCAGCAGCTTGACCTGTAAAGAGAGGGGCATATCACCAATTTCATCAAGGAACAGTGTGCCACCCGCAGCAGCCTGAAACAGCCCCTCACGGTTGCTTACCGCGCCGGTAAATGCCCCTTTGGCATGCCCAAACAATTCCGACTCCAACAATTGTTCTGGTAATGCACCACAGTTGATCGCAATAAACTCTTTTTTACCCCGTGGACTGGCGCGGTGGATAGCTTGCGCCAATACTTCTTTACCAGTACCACTCTGGCCGTTGATCAAGACACTGACATCTGACTGAGCAACCATCTTCGCCTGTTCAATCAACCTCAGCATCAGTGGACTACGGGTGACAATCTCCTCTCGCCAACTGTCATCCCCTGCGGGGGCAGCCAAGGACAACGCTTCATCAATGGCTTTGTACAGCGCCTCACGATCAACCGGCTTGGTTAGAAAACTGAAAACACCTTGTTGAGTGGCGGCCACTGCGTCAGGAATCGAACCATGTGCGGTCAGAATAATCACTGGCATCCCTGGCTGATATTTTTGGATTTCAGTAAACAGCGCCATGCCGTCCATCTCATCCATACGCAAATCACTGATAACCAAGTCAATACTTTGACGTGTCAGCAAGCGTAACGCTTCCTGGCCACTTTCTGCCGTCGTGACCTGAAACCCCTCGCTAGTCAGGCGCATCCCCAATAGTTTAAGCAGGCTGGGATCATCATCCACCAACAACAGATTAGCCGGTTTGCGAACAGTCATTGGGTAGCTTCCCTCTTATGCTCCGGGGCTGGACCATCAATATCTTCCGTCTCTACCGGTTGGGCTGGGATAGCCGTACCCATTGCTGGTGCCGGCTCAGGCTCAGTTGCTTTTGCTGGTGCATTCGATGCCGCCGGCTTGGGTTCCGCTGGCTTGCTTGAGGGCGCGGTCACTTTAGCGGGTGCAGTGGCGGCAGCTGGCTTGGGTTCCACGGCTTTAGCCGGTGTTGCGTGCTTATCTACTTCGACTTTAGATTGTGTGGTCGTGCTGTCGGGAATTTCGCCCTGTAATTGCTTACGCGATGAGAGTTGACGCTCGATATCAGTCAAGTTCTCTAACTTACGCGCAGTAACCTGCAACTGGTTCTGTAAACGAAGCTGGTTCTGATGTAATGACTCAATCTGGCTATCGGTACTCTGTTGCAATTGCTGGTAGCGTGTTCGCTCATCGACCAACGAAACTTGTAAAACCTGTTGCCGCCGCCATAGCTGCAGTAATGGACGCACTGAATCAGGAAACTCGAGATGATAGCTATCCAGACGAGCAATGATCTGGCGGCGTTCAGCGGCTGTTGGCTCTGCGCTGGCCAACAACATACCTTGCTTGACAGCATTAGACCAGTTGCTGTCTGGCAAGGTTTTGGCCAACGAGCGCGCCTGGGGAGAACCGAGACGATCGGCACAATCCAACGCCCGTAACCAGTAAAGTGAATTCGCCAAAAACTCTTCTTCATCGAGTTGCAACAAGCTATCACAGGATGCAGTACGGAAATCTACCACTTTGGGATGCGTAATGGTCTCATATTGCTGTTGCACCTCCGTATTACTGGCAGAATGCGGGGTACAACCTATCAAAAGAACAGGAGCTATCAAAAGAACAGGGGTCAAAAAGAGCGAGCCCAAAAAAGAAAAGGAGTTTTTACCAAGGGATAAGCAGCGGGATACACGCGATAAACCTTCAGTATGCGTAAGATGAGCGCAGTTAGACCCTGTGTACATTATTTATTCACTCTCTGCGATTAGTGGCAATTCAATTCGGAAACAAACATCGGCGTCAGATAGGTTAACCAGTTTCAGTTCACCACGCATACGGCGAATACAGTCCTGCGCAATACTCAGCCCCAGCCCACTTCCTTTGACCGCCCCTTTTCGCTGGTGACTCCCTTGGAAAAAAGGCTCAAAAATCATGGTTTGCTCAGCTTCTGGAATGGGTGTACCCGTATTAGCGACATCAATTTGTACTCGTTGGTCCACCTGACGGCTACGGATCCAAATGTTACCGGATTCCTTGCCGTAGTGCACCGCATTGGAATAAAGATTATCCAGAACGCGCATTAATAGTGTAGGTTCAGCCCAACAATATTTCGCCTCAAGTCTCACTTCAGTACGGATCATCTTGGCTCGAGCAGGTAAACTATGGGCAGCGACCACCATATCCACCAGTTCCTCCAACTCGACATTCTCATGTTCTGACGGCCCATCAGCCAGCTTACGGTTGTAATCCAGCAGTTGTTCGATCAGTTGTTGCAGATGTCGGCTGCTCTGATCGAGGATCGCCACCACCTCTTTTTGGTCGGTGGTCAGTGCCCCCACCACCTCATCGGCCAGCAATTCAGTCCCTTCTCGCATACTGGCCAAGGGGGTTTTCAACTCATGGGAGATATGGCGTAAAAACTCATGGCGCTGTGACTCCAACCACGCCAAACGTTCACTTAACCAGATAATGCGTTGTGCCAGCGAGCGCAACTCACGAGGCCCTTTAAAAGAGGCCATCATGCCAATAGGCCGCCCTTCCCCAAGACGGTTAATCATCCGCTCTACCGCCTTGACCGGCCCGATGATCATGCGGGTAAACAGCATCACCAACAGCACACTGACCAGGAACAATAACAGTGCCTGCCAACCAAAATATTGACCACGTTCAGCTATCGCTTGTTGTAACTGTTGACCGCGGGAAAAGATAACACTGCGGGTCGCTTGGACCATTTCTGCATTAGAACGTGAAAATGACTCCAGCAGCAGCGAGGCATCCTTATCGGGGCCACTGCCCTGGCATTTGATAGTAGCGAGTTGTGTCAGCAAGTCACGTAAGGTCTGATAGTAACGTTCATCCGGCAAAATAGGCGCGTGGGCATCCAGTAGCTGTGAATACTGTTTACGCTGGTTTTGGTATAAGCGTTCCAGAGTGGGTTCCACCAGCACACAATACTGCCGATAACTGCGCTCCATTTCTAACGCCATGCTGGTCATCGCTTCACTGCGCCGAGCATCAGTCAGCGTGGTACGGTTAATATCCGCCGCCTGGGCACTCAGATTATTCAGGCTCTGATAAGCCTGATAAGCCAGGATCAGCAGCGGCAGCAGCACCAATAGAAATGCCATCACCACCAATTGACGCAGCGAGCGTGGGAATAGACGCCATCTTTTCAAGGAAATCATTTCGTTATCTATACCAGGTTCATTCTAACTGTAGGATAACACAACCCGTGTCTATTGGGTTTCAGCCCTGCGGTGCTTCCACAAAGATTGTCATATTGTCGCCACCAAGTAGCAAATGAATTGGCACTAACCAAGGAATTAACGAAGAGAGGTATTGGTCTTGAACGCTGGGGCAATGCTGCCCCAGAGCAAGAAAGCGTGGATGCTGACTTCGCGTCCCCAGGTGATGTAGTACGTATAATATAATACAGAACTGGCATCGAATCAGGACGAAAACATCCATAAGTATCCGGGATTGATGAACACTTCATCACAGTTGGATACAAGGCGGTGCCTCACTCAACGTGTCGCCCGATGCTTGATAAAGCCACTTGCGCAGCAATTATCGGTTTGGTTGGACGATAGGCACCATTACTTTGGCATCATTCGGCGGCTTATGAGGCGCTGTTCCGCTAATACGGGGCCGGTCATAAAAAATTGAATGAGCAACTGGGCATTATAATGCACGACTTGTGCCAAGTTTGAATAATTATTTTTAATTACCTGATTATAATCAATAAATTATTTAATCTGGGTTTATAAGAGAGTGCCCCACCCACAAAAGATGAGTAAGTTTTCTTCTTACCGTCGCTAAATCCCGACAGCTTAATACCAGTAAAATAACCATCATTAAAATCAATATGTTACATGTCGCTTTTTAGAGACAGTCAATATAGCGGTTGTCTCTAAAAACCGACAGCTGCCCGCTAAAAATAAAAGGGCACCATCAAATGTGCCCTTAGACCAACAAAATCAACCCGTTATTAGCACCAGTAGGCCATCGGCAACCTAGCCCAACTGTTTACGGGCATTGCGGAACATCCGCATCCAGGAGCTATCTTCCCCCCACTCATCTGGGTGCCAGGAGTGACTGACCGTACGGAACACCCGCTCAGGATGCGGCATCATCACCGTGGCCCGGCCACTGCTGCTCGTCACGGCAGTGATGCCATTCGGTGAACCGTTCGGATTAGCCGGATAAGCTTCGGTGACCTGGCCATAGTTATCGACAAAACGTAATGCTACCAAACCATGCTGCTCCAGTGCCGCCAAATGCTCCGCATCTCGCACCTCAACATGCCCCTCGCCATGAGAAACAGCAATTGGCATGCGCGAACCCACCATCCCCTGCATAAACAGTGATGGGCTGTCTGCCACTTCCACCAAGCTGAAACGAGCTTCAAAACGGTCTGACAAATTACGCACAAAACGCGGCCAATGTTCCGCACCTGGGATTAACTCCCGCAGGTTGGACATCATCTGACAACCGTTGCAAACACCCAGAGCCAAAGTCTGAGGACGATGGAAAAACTCGGCAAACTCATCGCGCACACGGTCATTAAATAGAATTGATTTAGCCCAGCCCTCTCCTGCTCCCAACACATCGCCATAGGAGAAGCCACCACAAGCCACCAATGCCTGGAACGTTTGTAAATCACGACGGCCTGACAGCAAATCACTCATATGCACATCAACGGCATCGAAACCAGCACGGTGGAAGGCTGCCGCCATCTCGACATGGGAGTTAACCCCCTGCTCACGCAATACCGCCACTTTCGGGCGCAGGCCCTTGGCGATATAAGGTGCAGCGATATCTTCATCAGGTGTGAATGTCAGTTTGACGTTGAGGCCCGGATCGCCATCATCTTGCTTAGCCTGATGTTCCTGGTCAGCACAGTGCGGATTATCTCGCAAACGTTGCATCTGCCATGTGGTTTCCGCCCACCAGGTACGCAGGGTACTGCGTTTTTCGCTATATACCGGTTTGCCTGCACAGGTAATGACAAAATCGTCGCCACTCAATACCTGACCGAGGTAATGCACATTATCGACCAGGCCATGCTGGGCAAACACCTGTTGCACTGCAGCCAACTGTGTTGCTGGTACCTGGAGCACCGCCCCCAATTCTTCATTGAACAGTGCAGCCAGCGTATCCTCACCTAATGGCTGTATATCCACATTCATACCGCAATGGCCTGCAAACGCCATTTCTGCCAACGTGACCAACAGGCCGCCATCAGAACGGTCGTGATAAGCCAGCAGCGCACGCTCCGCCACCAACTGCTGCATCGCGTTGAAGAAACCGGCCAATTGCTTGGCATCACGAACATCCGCAGGTTTATCACCCAACTGGCGATAAACCTGAGCCAGAGCGGTTGCCCCCAGCGCATTGTGACCATTTCCCAGGTCAACCAGCAATAAAGCGCTATCGCCTTTATCAGTACGCAGTTGAGGTGTCACGGTATGGCGCACATCTTCAACGCGGGCAAATGCGGTGATCACCAACGACAGCGGTGATGTCATTTCACGCTGTTCATTATCCTGCTGCCAGCGGGTTTTCATCGACATGGAGTCTTTCCCCACCGGGATAGTGATCCCCAACGCCGGGCACAGCTCTTCTCCTACTGCTTTTACCGCATCATAAAGACCGGCATCTTCTCCTGGGTGACCCGCCGCAGCCATCCAGTTAGCAGAAAGTTTCACTCGCTTGAGTGAGCCAATCTCAGTCGCCGCCAGATTGGTCAGTGCCTCCCCGACTGCCAAACGGCCGGAAGCGGCAAAATCCAATAGCGCCACCGGTGCACGCTCACCAATGGACATCGCCTCACCGTAATAACTGTCCAGACTGGCGCTAGTGACCGCACAATCAGCCACTGGGATTTGCCATGGCCCCACCATTTGGTCCCGGGCGACCATTCCGGTCACGCTACGGTCACCAATGGTGATTAAAAAGGTTTTCTCTGCCACTGCGGGCAAATGCAGCACGCGCTTTACCGCATCAGCCAGGGTGATCCCAGCACGCTGCAATGTTTCACCCGTTGCCTGCAAACGTGTCACATCACGGGTCATTTTAGGTGTTTTACCCAGCAACACGTCCAGCGGCATATCGATCGGCTGATTGTTGAAGTGGCTGTCATGGAGTGTTAAATGGCGTTCTTCGGTGGCTTCGCCAATGACGGCATAAGGTGCGCGCTCACGGCGGCAAATTTGGTCAAACTGTGCCATCTGCGCTGGCGCGATGGCCAATACATAACGCTCTTGGGATTCGTTACACCACACTTCCAGTGGGCTCATACCCGGTTCGTCATTGAGAATATCGCGCAGCTCAAAACGCCCACCCCGGCCACCATCGCTGACCAGTTCCGGCATCGCATTTGACAGACCACCCGCCCCGACATCATGAATAAACAGGATAGGGTTACTGGCTCCCAACTGCCAGCAGCGGTCAATCACTTCCTGGCAACGGCGTTCCATTTCCGGGTTATCACGCTGTACTGAGGCAAAATCCAGGTCGGCATCCGATTGCCCCGAGGCCATCGAGGAAGCGGCGCCACCACCCAAACCGATATTCATTGCCGGGCCACCCAGTACCACCAGTTTGGCACCTACGCTGATCTCGCCTTTTTGCACGTGGTCAGCACGGATATTACCCAAACCGCCAGCCAGCATAATCGGCTTATGGTAACCACGGAGTTCAACACCATTATGGCTGTTAACACGTTCTTCATAAGTACGGAAGTAACCCACCAATGCCGGGCGGCCAAATTCATTATTAAATGCCGCCCCGCCCAATGGGCCTTCGGTCATAATATCCAGTGCCGTGACGATCCGCTCTGGCTTACCAAAATCCTGCTCCCAGGGTTGTTCAAACCCAGGGATACGCAAGTTGGATACAGAAAAACCCACTAAACCTGCTTTCGGTTTTGCTCCGCGCCCTGTGGCACCTTCGTCACGGATCTCACCGCCAGAACCGGTAGCCGCTCCCGGCCAAGGGGAAATGGCGGTTGGGTGGTTATGGGTCTCAACTTTCATCAAGATATGCGCGGCTTCCTGATGATAGTCATACTGATCACTGCCCGCTGCCGCAAAGAAACGCCCTACCTGTGACCCTTCCATGACCGCCGCATTGTCTTTATAAGCGGACAAAACATAATCCGGCGTCTGTTCGAAGGTATTTTTGATCATTTTGAACAAGGACTTCGGCTGCGGTTTGCCATCAATCACCCAGTCGGCATTAAAAATTTTATGACGACAATGTTCAGAGTTGGCCTGGGCAAACATGTACAACTCAATATCGCTAGGATTACGTCCCAACTGAGTAAAGGCATTCAGCAAATAATCAATTTCATCCGGTGCCAATGCCAAACCCAGTTTGATATTGGCCTGCTCCAACGCACTACGGCCTTGCCCTAATAGGTCAATCACCTGATAGGGAGCCGGTTGGTGGTGAGAGAACAGTTTTTCTGCCTGCTGGAGTTCAGTGAATACCGTTTCCATCATGCGGTCATGCAGCAAGCTAGCGAGTATCTGCTTCTGAGTCTCATTCAGTGTTGGGGCTATGACATAAAATGCCAAGCCACGCTCCAGACGAACCACCTGTGTCAAACCACAGTTATGGGCAATGTCAGTGGCTTTAGATGACCATGGAGAAATCGTACCCGGACGCGGCGTCACCAGTAGCAGTTGCCCCTCAGGGGCGTGTTCTGCAAGTGAAGGACCATACTTGAGCAACCGCTGCAGTTTGGCGTGGTCCTCAGCACTTAATGGCGCACTCACATCAGCAAAGTGGACATATTCGGCATAGATATCACTGATCGGAAGTTGAGCTTCCTGGCAGCGTGACAGCAATTTGGTAACACGAAAAGCCGACAAAGCGGGCGAACCACGCAGTATTTCCATAATCAAAGTTCTCTCGTCTTCGAAGCAACTGGATCCAGCACTTCATTGGGCGCAACAGGGGAAAACGCGCGTCATTATAGAGAATCCACGCCGACAACGAAACCGTTTGCGTAGCTATTATTGACAAAAGATATACTCACCATTGAATTGTCATAATCCGTCAATAAAGTTGCACACTGGCCTTTTCTTACGCAAAATGCTCCGGTACTGGTCATTTAACCATGATAATTGCAGCGTCACACAATCAATGGCAAGCAGACGCTTAAATGAGATAATTGTTTGAAAATACTAAAAATAAACTACATTTCAATCAGTATTGTCGCCCTATTGCTGGCCTTGGCTCTATGGCCAAATATTCGCTGGCCTGGGGAGTTCGGTAGCCAACTTGACGCCATCAAGTCACGCGGTGAACTGCGGGTCAGTACCTTAAATTCACCGTTGAGCTATGTCACCACGCCTGAAGGGCCGAAAGGCCTTGATTATGAGTTGGCAAAAAGTTTTGCCAACTATCTCGGGGTAAAACTGGTGATGATCCCGCATAAAAATATCAACGAATTGTTTGAGGACCTGCATAGCGGTCGTGCTGACCTGTTGGCTGCTGGTCTGATCTATCATCCTGACCGCCTCAGCCGCACCAGCGCGGGTCCCGCTTATTATTCCGTTTCACAACAAGTGGTTTACCGGTTGGGCGCACCACGGCCTAAAATGTTTGCGGATATGACCGGCAAGCTGGTGGTTGCTTCTGGTTCAGCCCATGACAGCACACTAAAGCAACTCAGGCAGAAGCAATATCCTAATCTCAGTTGGGAAACCTCTGGCAACCTCTCGGCTAAAGAACTGCTGGAACAGGTGGCTGAGGGGAAGTTGGATTACACCATCAGTGACTCGGTGACCGTTGCGCTGCTGCAACGTATCCACCCGCAACTGGCGGTAGCCTTTGATGTGACGGAAGAAAAACCAGTAACCTGGTACTTGAAGCGCAGCGGTGACCAAAGCTTGTATGCCGCGCTGCTGGATTTCTCTAGCCAACGAATAGAAGACGGCACCTTAGCTCGCCTGGCAGAAAAATATCTCGGTCATGTGGGTAGCTTCGACTATGTCGATACCCGAACTTTCCTCTCGGCTATCGATTCAGTATTACCGACCTTCCAGTCATTGTTTGAAAAACATGCCAATGACATTGATTGGAAGTTGCTGGCTGCTGTCGCCTATCAAGAATCTCATTGGGACCCACTGGCGACCTCTCGCACCGGTGTACGTGGGCTGATGATGCTGACCAGAGCAACCGCCGAAGGATTAGGCGTCAACGACAGGCTCGACCCGGAAGAGAGCATTCAAGGTGGGGCGCTTTATCTACAAAACCTGATGGCAAAAGTACCAGAGACGGTACCGGAAGATGAGCGTATCTGGTTCGCGTTGGCCGCCTACAATATGGGCTGGGGCCATATGCTGGATGCGCGCAAACTGACAAAAAGCCAGCGAGGTAACCCCGATAGCTGGGTTGATGTGAAACAGCGCCTGCCCATGTTGAGCCAAAAGCGCTACTACCCGTCACTCACCTACGGTTATGCCCGGGGCTATGAAGCCTATAGCTATGTGGAGAATATTCGCCGCTATCAAGTCAGCCTGGTAGGTTATCTGCAGGAAAAAGAAAAAAAGATAGCACAGCGGAGCGAATTGACCCGCGGATACCCCGCGGTAGAGACCCGGCTAGCGATCAAGCACTAACTATCCCCGCCTTTAGCCGCTTGCTGTGCCAGTTTCAGGGCTTTTTTCTGCTCACGACGCAAACGAAAGAAGTTACTGAGCATGGTGGTACACTCTGGTGCCAACACCCCTGGCACGATTTCCACCTGATGGTTCATCCCTGGGTGGCGTAGAATATCCACCAGTGAACCTGCTGCCCCGGTTTTTTCGTCATTTGCGCCATACACCAGGCGGCGGATACGGCTATGCACCATCGCCCCTGCACACATTACACAGGGCTCTAAGGTGATATAGAGTGTGGTATTCAATAATCGGTAGTTTTGTAACGTCACGCCCCCTTGCCTTAATGCCATAATCTCAGCATGCGCGGTAGGGTCGTGGCGACCAATAGGCTGATTCCAACCTTCCCCAATCACCTGATTGTCGAGCACCAGCAGCGCCCCCACAGGCACTTCCCCCTCAGCTTGAGCACGCAAGGCCAAGCTTAACGCCTGACGCATCCAATACTCATCACTATATTCAATCATGGCTCACTTATACCCTAGTTCTTTCATCTTACAGGCTGGGCCTGAGTATAATGGCTCGTATTGGCTATTGGAATTTGGAATAGTGAAAAGAGCGCTTTAAACAACTTTTTAATAACATCATTGCCATGGATCATGTTTTATTAACTATTGACGAGGTAGTGTAACAAGTCCGTAAAGAATGTTATCAAGGTGTAAGTTATGGCTGCGTCAACGTTTTTTATCCCTTCCGTCAATATGATTGGTTCCGGCAGTTTGGAACAGGCTGTCAAAACAATGAAGGAGAATGGATTACATCGGGTATTGATCGTCACCGATAAGGTCTTGAACAGTATTGGTATTGTCACTCAAGTACAACAACTTCTAGCCGCACAAGAAATTGACAGTTATGTGTATGACGATACTCACCCTAACCCGACAACCGAGAATGTAAGACAAGGCTTAGCGTTGCTGCAGCAACATCACTGCAACAGCGTGATCTCACTCGGTGGTGGCTCACCACATGATTGTGCCAAAGGCATTGCTTTGGTGGCTGCAAACGGCGGGCAAATCAAAGACTATGAAGGTGTAGACCGTTCTAGCAAGCCACAGCTACCGATGGTCGCTATCAACACCACCGCAGGCACTGCCTCAGAAATGACGCGTTTTTGCATTATCACCGACGAAACTCGCCATATTAAAATGGCCATTATCGATAAACATGTCACCCCACTCCTTTCCGTGAACGATCCACAGCTGATGGTCGGTATGCCTAAAGGATTGACCGCTGCAACTGGTATGGATGCCCTGACTCACGCAGTAGAAGCCTATGTTTCCAGTGCTGCCAATCCAATCACTGATGCTTGTGCGCTGAAAGCAGTCACCATGATTACACAATCGCTACGTGATGCGGTGGCCAATGGGCAAGATATACAGGCGCGCGAAAATATGGCCTACGCACAATTCCTGGCAGGTATGGCATTCAACAATGCGTCACTGGGTTATGTTCATGCGATGGCACACCAACTAGGGGGGTTCTACGATCTCCCTCATGGCGTCTGCAACGCGATATTGCTCCCCCATGTACAGACATTTAATGCGACTGTCGCCGCAGGACGCCTGAAGGATATTGCCGCCGCAATGGGGATAGATGTCACAGGGCAAAGTGATCAACAAGGTGCCGCCTTGTGTATCGCCGCTATTCGCCAGTTGGCGAAAGATGTGAATATTCCAGCAGGATTACGCGAATTAAAAGTCAAAGAAGAAGATTTTGATACTCTTGCGACTAACGCACTGAAGGATGCCTGTGGATTTACCAATCCTATCCAGGCAAGTCACCAACAAATTGTCGCTATTTTTAACGCCGCAATGTGACCGCCTGCATCCCCCTCAACCGCCATGATGAGGGGGATCACCTCGAATCCATTAGCGATGATGCCAACGCTTCAGGTTGTTATTTCAACGGCAACAGTTCACCTTGCTTATTGATTCGCCAACGATGTTGGCAAAAAGAGAGCAGTGGATCATCTTGTTTACTGTCACTATAGCCACTGAACAGTTGAAGTGGTGCCCCTAAACGTTGTTCCAACTGCACCACCTTCTGCCTGCCCAAACAGCGTACCGGTAATACCCAGCCACCGTAACGACGCGCCATCTGGCTACCCACCAGACAAACCTGCGGTAAGAATTCAGCGTCGTGATAAACCTGTGTAACCAACTGTTCTGGTGAGCCCGTAATCAACCAAACCTGGGTATCAGGTGCCTCAAGATAGTGACGCAAGCGCATTTGCACCGCCGGAAAGGCAGTCACTGTATGACGAAAATCAGTGACAAACTGCGACTCAACTTCTTTCAGGCTGGCTTCTGAACGACCAAAAGTCATCGACCAGAGCAATAAACTCATTGGCCATCGTCGTGCCCGCCCCCCCATCAGCAGCCCCAAGGCAACAATGGGTAATAGCGGTATCACCAGCAATAGATTCAATGGCATACGTTTCAGCAAAAAACGCAAAAAACTGCCAAACATATCCTCTCGATGTAAAGTGCCATCCAGATCAAAAAAAACGATACGCCGAACTGTATTAGCTGGCTGGCTAGGTTTGCTGCTCAAATGCGACTCCTCAAGGGCCCTAATTTCAACCACTACAGTGAATATATACCCAAGATTGATTCCGACTTTAGACTGTAGTTTAAATGCTGTAGTTTAAATGCTGCGGAAATATTTATCTGCTATCGAGCCAAGCCTGCTCACCAGCGCTCACATCACTTGGGTTATCTTAATCCACCAAACCAAACCGCTTATTGGTTGAGAGACCGCCACTAGCCAGCGTATAATCGCGCTCCGCGAATTATCCGCTACATAATGAGAGAATTGCCATGGCCTTGCTAATTACGCACAAATGTATCAATTGCGATATGTGCGAACCAGAGTGCCCGAATCAGGCAATTTCAATGGGGGATAATATTTACCAGATCGACCCTGACCGCTGTACCGAGTGTGTCGGGCATTACGACACCCCGACCTGTCAGCAAGTCTGCCCAATCGATAACACTATCATTATCGACCCGCTGCACGTTGAAAACCAGGAACAACTGTGGGAAAAGTTTGTGGTACTACATCACTCGGACCAACTGTGAGAGGTAACAAAGCGCCTTAGCGCCATTATTACCCTTCAACATTACCCTTCAACAATGACCGTCGCACAAGCGTAGTGACGTTCGTCCGCCAGTGAAACATGAATCGACTTCACGCCCATTTGCTGCGCCAATTCAGTGGCGCGGCCATGTAAGCGAATACTCGGTTTACCGAGCGGGTCGTTAAATACTTCAAACTGCTCAAACGCCAGACCATGACGAATACCGGTGCCAAACGCCTTGGCCGCCGCCTCTTTCACCGCAAAACGCTTAGCCAGAAAACGTACCGGTTGCTGATGCTGTTGGTATAGTTGCCACTCCGCAGGGCTTAATATGCGGCGAGCCAAACGGTCACCGCTACGTTCGACCACCGCTTCGATACGGACTATCTCAACGATGTCGATTCCCAAGCCAAGTATCGCCATCAGCGACGAGCTTCACGCATCAGCAGTTTCATCTCTGCCACCGCAGCCGGTAACCCGCTCATCACTGCCTGACCAATGATCGAGTGCCCGATATTCAGTTCATGCATCTCGGGTAGGGCAGCGATTGGCTGTACGTTATGATAGGTCAAGCCATGACCGGCATTCACTTTCAGCCCTTTGCTGGCCGCGTAGGTCGCCGCTTTAGCGATACGCTGTAACTCAGCCTGAACCGCTAACTCCCCTTCTGCTTCCGCATAGTGACCGGTATGAATTTCAATATAAGGTGCGCCTACAGCTACCGCGGCATCAATCTGGCGATGATCGGCATCAATAAACAAGGAAACCAGTATCCCGGCTCGGGATAAACGTTCTATCGCAATGGTCAATTTGTCTTGTTGCCCGGCGACATCTAACCCACCTTCGGTAGTTACCTCTTGGCGTTTTTCCGGCACCAGGCAGCAGAAATGGGGTTTCAATTCAATCGCAATATCAAGCATTTCATCGGTGACCGCCATTTCCAGATTCATGCGCGTTTGAATGGTCTGACGCAAAATACGCACGTCACGATCGGTGATATGACGGCGATCTTCCCGTAGATGAACGGTAATACCATCGGCACCCGCCTGCTCTGCAATAAATGCCGCTTGAACCGGATCAGGATAGTTGGTTCCACGTGCATTACGTAAGGTGGCGATATGATCGATATTAACACCCAGCAGCAAATCAGCCATGACAACCCTCTAAATAATGATGTTCAGTAGCAGCAGTTTACACGTGGGTGCCAAGCGGAAAAAGCAGAAAGCGATAAATATGTCCGTGGCCATTCACACTATAAGTAAAGATATCGTTACTGAATTAGCGGCTATACATCATCAATTGGCATCGTGGTTTTTTTGTGCCCCCACTGACGGAATAGCTCACGACTTTTAAGCGGTTTACTGCCGAGATAGGGTTTTAGAGCGATGCGGGTAAAGCGTTTGGCTGCGCGCAAGGTTTGCGGATCAGGAAATTGACGCTCGGCCAGTGACCGCAGTTCACGGCCGGTAAAACTGTAATGGTCCACCACCAGGCTGGCAATAAACCCTTTCTCTTCCCGATAACGATAAGTCATACGGTCATCAATGGGTTCACCACTACCAGCACAGTGCAGAAAATCCAATCCGTAGCCAAGATGAGCCAGCAATGCCAATTCAAACTGGCGTAAAGCCTGCTCTGGCGAGCTCTCTTCTGCTGCCAGGGCTTGCAGACACTGTAAATAGTCAAAGAATAGAACTGAATAGTTACCCTCATGCTCCAGCACACGAGCCAAGAGCTCATTCACATACAAGCCGCTGTAAAGCATCATACCGCTAAGGGGTAAGGCAAGGGAGATAGATTCGGCGTTGCGTAGCGTCTTGACTTCGCCACGCCCACTCCAGCGTACCAGTAAGGGAGTAAAGGGCTGCAAGCAACCCTTTAAATGAGAACGGCGACTGCGCGCACCTTTTGCCAGTAAGCGCACCCGCCCATGGTCTTGCGTAAACAAGTCCAGCATCAGGCTGGTTTCACTGTACGGCCGCCCATGCAAGACGAAAGCGCGCTCCCAGCCTTCCATTGAGGATTACTTCAGATCGTCGACATAACCCAGGCTACGCAGCGCACGTTCGTCGTCCGCCCAGCCGGATTTTACTTTAACCCACAGTTCCAGATGCACTTTGGCTTCAAACATCTGTTCCATATCTTGGCGAGCTTCAATGCCAATAGTTTTGATCTTGGCACCTTTATTGCCGATGACCATCTTCTTCTGGCCTTCACGTTCAACCAGGATCAGGCCATGAATATTGAAGCCACCACGCTCATTGGCAACAAACTGTTCAATTTCTACCGTGACTGAATAGGGCAGCTCTTCACCCAGAAAACGCATCAGCTTTTCACGGATAATTTCAGAAGCCATAAAACGTTGTGAACGATCAGTAATATAGTCTTCCGGGAAATGGTGTTCCGCTTCTGGCAATATTTTACGCACAATAGCGGCGATAGCATCCAGATTGGTTCCTTTTTCCGCAGAGATCGGCACCACGTCGAGGAAATTCATCTGTTGGCTGATAAATGAAATATGTGGCAACAATACGGATTTGTCATTGACGTTATCCACTTTGTTAATCGCCAATAGCACCGGGCATTTGAGGCTGCGCAATTTATTGAGCACCATCTCGTCATCTGGCGTCCAGTGCGTGCCTTCTACCACAAAGATCACCAACTCCACATCACCAATCGAACTACTGGCCGCGCGGTTCATCAAACGGTTAATGGCGCGTTTTTCTTCAATATGCAACCCGGGTGTATCCACATAGATAGCCTGATATGGCCCTTCAGTATGGATGCCCATAATGCGGTGACGTGTTGTCTGTGGTTTCCGTGAGGTAATAGAAACTTTTTGCCCCAACAGTTGATTAAGCAGTGTGGACTTACCTACGTTAGGACGCCCGACAATGGCAATAAAACCACAGTATTGTTTTTCTTCGCTCATTCAAGCTCCAGCTTTTTCAGCGCTTGTTCCGCTGCGGCCTGTTCGGCTTTGCGGCGACTTGAGCCATTGCCCACCATCGGCTCGCTCAAACCACTCACCTGACAGTGGATGGTAAATTCCTGATCGTGCGCTTCACCGCGAACCTGCACCACCAAATAAGAAGGTAACGGCAAATGACGACCCTGTAAAAACTCCTGTAAACGGGTTTTAGGATCTTTTTGCTTATCGCCGGGGCTGATCTCTTCCAAGCGGCTACGATACCACTCCAAAATCAGTCGTTCGACAGTTTGAATATTACTATCCAGGAACACACCGCCGATTAACGCTTCCACCGTATCTGCAAGAATCGATTCGCGGCGGAAACCACCACTCTTCAGTTCACCCGGCCCCAGGCGCAAACATTCGCCCAGATCAAATTCGCGGGCCATCTCTGCAAGGGTATTGCCCCGTACCAATGTGGCACGCATACGGCTCATGTCACCCTCATCGACACGAGGGAAACGGTGATAAAGTTCATTGGCGATGACAAAACTGAGAATGGAGTCACCGAGGAACTCAAGCCGTTCATTGTGTTTACTACTGGCGCTACGGTGAGTTAACGCTTGTAGTAAGAGCTCCTGTTGTTGAAAAGTATAGCCCAGCTTTCGCTGCAATCTATTTATTACGATGGGGTTCATGGGTTACCAATAGATCCAGAATACGTCAAAAAACCTACCGCATACGGAACAGTCCTGTTTTGCCAAAAACCAATCCAAAGCTGTTTCGTTTGCCGTGGCCCCCGAAGGGAAGCCAACTGTTTATCAATCGGGAGTTATTCTACAACGAGAGTGAATATAATGCTGCGATTATATATCTCTGCTGTAGTTTAAATGCGTTTTTAGCGGCTTTTGGCCTTATTCTGTCGCCATTAGCCGATAATTTGAATTAACAGCAGCAAACTGCAGCCAATGCGGCTGCAGTTTCAAGGATGAAGACGGTATTAATGAATACCACCGATCCGGCTCAATCTGACGCCTGTCGGCCACTCACCTTCCTGTTTCTCAAAACTCATCCAGATACCGGTAGCTTTACCCACCAGGTTCCTCTCTGGGACAAAACCCCAATAACGGCTATCAGCACTGTTATCACGGTTATCACCCATCATAAAGTAATGACCAGCAGGAACGACCCACTCTGCTAATTGTTGACCGGGTTGCCTCTTATAGGCACCTAATTGATCCTGTGCCCCTGGCACGTTTAAAATACGGTGAGTTACCGTGCCCAGCGTTTCGTCACGTTCCCCTAAACGAATACCACCCAGTGGGGCATTTTCATTCAGCGGGATCTGGAAGAAACCACTACTGCTTTCCCCTGTACCACCACGGCTAAACATCTGTACAAATTCACTTGGCCGCATGTCACTATAGGTCACCGCCAATGCCTCATCGCATGGCTGCCCATTGCTACAGGTAGGCCATATTGTCACCTGCTTATTCAGCGGATCATAGGTGACACGATCACCCGGCAAGCCAATAACACGTTTGATATAATCCAGGCGCGTATCCAGTGGGTATTTAAATACGGCTATATCACCACGTTTAGGCTGGCCGGTTTTAATCAAAGTGGTTTGGGTAATCGGGTCTTTAATGCCATAAGCAAACTTTTCCACCAGAATGAAATCACCAATCAACAGTGTTGGCATCATTGAACCTGAAGGGATCTGGAACGGCTCGTAAATAAACGAACGCACCACAAATACCAACAGTAACACCGGGAAAACAGAAGAACCGGTCTCAACCCAACCTGGCTGCTTACCGACTTTCGCCAGCGTTTCTTGATCGATGGTACCTGCAGTTTGTGCATTAACTGCCGCGATCTTCGCCCGACGTGCTGGCGCCCACCTAAAGCGCTCAAAGCACCAAATGATCCCGGTCACCAGCGTTGCAATTGCCAGGATCAGGGCAAACATATTCGCCATGCAAACTCCCTAGTTAGCTGAGCTCTCGCTCTTACTTATCTTTACCAACATGCAGAATAGCCAAAAACGCTTCTTGCGGTAACTCAACATTACCGACCTGCTTCATGCGCTTCTTACCATCTTTCTGCTTTTGTAACAGCTTTTTCTTACGGCTGACGTCGCCGCCATAGCACTTCGCCAGAACGTTTTTACGTAGTTGCTTCACGGTGGAGCGTGCAATGATATGGGTGCCGATCGCAGCCTGGATCGCAATGTCGAATTGCTGGCGTGGGATCAATTCCTTCATTTTCTCCACCAGCTCACGGCCACGATACTGTGAATTATCACGGTGAGTGATGAGTGCCAGGGCATCGACACGTTCGTTGTTGATCAACACATCCACACGCACCATGTCGGACGTTTGGAAACGCTTAAAGTTATAATCAAGCGAGGCATAACCACGGGAAGTCGATTTCAGACGGTCAAAGAAATCAAGCACCACTTCGGCCATCGGGATTTCATAAGTCAACGCCACCTGGTTACCGTGGTAAACCATGTTGGTTTGAATGCCACGCTTTTCAATACAAAGCGTAATCACGTTCCCCAGATATTCCTGCGGCATCAGCATATGACACTCAGCAATCGGCTCACGCAACTCATTGACGTTATTCAGTGGTGGCAGCTTGGCAGGGCTATCGACATAAATAGTCTCCTGACTGGTAGTAACAACCTCATACACCACCGTAGGCGCTGTGGTGATCAGTTCCAGATCGTATTCACGTTCCAGACGCTCCTGAATGATCTCCATATGCAACAGGCCAAGGAAGCCACAACGGAAACCAAAACCAAGTGCAGTAGAACTTTCTGGCTCATAGAACAAGGACGCATCGTTCAGGCTCAGTTTGCCCAGCGCATCACGGAAAGCCTCATAGTCGTCGGAACTGATGGGGAACAACCCAGCATACACCTGCGGTTTCACTTTTTTGAAACCTGGCAACATTTTATCTGCTGGCTGACGAGCCAACGTCAAGGTATCCCCTACTGGAGCACCCAAAATATCTTTAATGGCACAGACTAACCAACCCACTTCGCCGCAGTTCAACACCTCGCGGTCAACACGCTTTGGTGTGAAAATACCCAGACGGTCAGCGTTATAGGTTTGGCCGGTGCTCATTACCTTGATTTTGTCACCTTTACGCAAAGTACCGTTCTTCACACGGATCAGGGAAACAACACCAAGGTAGTTATCGAACCATGAATCAATAATCAACGCCTGCAGCGGTGCATCTGCATCACCTTGCGGTGGAGGAATATCACGCACCAGGCGTTCAAGCACATCAGGCACACCCACGCCGGTTTTTGCCGAGCAACGGACAGCATCTGTGGCATCAATGCCGACAATATCTTCAATTTCCTGCGCCGCACGATCAGGATCAGCCGCCGGTAGGTCAATCTTGTTCAACACTGGGACCACTTCCAGGTCCATATCCAACGCCGTATAGCAGTTGGCCAAAGTCTGAGCTTCTACGCCCTGCCCAGCATCCACCACCAACAGAGCGCCTTCACAGGCAGCCAGCGAACGGGAAACCTCATAGGAAAAGTCAACGTGCCCGGGGGTATCAATAAAGTTAAGTTGATAAACCTGACCATCAGCCGCTTTATAATCGAGCGTTACACTCTGAGCTTTGATGGTAATGCCCCGCTCACGCTCCAGATCCATTGAATCCAGCACCTGTGCAGCCATTTCACGTTCAGTCAAACCACCACAGATTTGAATAATACGGTCAGACAGCGTCGACTTACCGTGGTCAATATGGGCAATGATGGAAAAATTTCTTATCTGTTTCATTTAATTCGTTTTTTCTCAGATTAAGCGCTTACGTTTTTAATCGGTAGGTACAGTGATGGACACAAAACCAAAACTACCCACATAGCATGGCCCGCATCTTACACTGTCTATGCGTTTGACGAAAGCAGGCAGGCACCACCTTAGGTAGTGCTTGATATCGATAAATACCACTAACGGTGGTGTAAAGAGCAAACATCACTTAAATACTCAAATGAACCTGGATAGGGAACACTAGTTACTGACACAGGGTATCGGAGGCAAACCGATTTGCAGGATAACCGGCTGATAGCCAGTTTGTTGATTAAGCTGTTTAGCCAAGAAACGTGAAACCCCAAAAGCGGCACAGCCACCTAAAATAGCCCCTAATACCGCAGCAAGATTACTCTCAAACCACCATTGCAATAAGCCACCACCCAACATCAACCCCAACAAAGGTGTCATGTAAACCAACATGGCTGAACGCAATAGGCTACCTTCTGCAATACCAATTTCAACACGTTGGCCAGGATGGAGTGGTTGTGATACCGACAACTGTAAATAGTGTTGGTTTTCCGGCAGCAACTCGTTGAGCGCGCGAGCACCACAACCAGAACGAGCGCTACAACTGCCACAACCTGCTTTTGGCTCGCAACGCAACAGCGCTACACCCTGTTGCCATGAGACAACCGTCGCCCACTCTTTCATCATGATTTAGCCCCCTTGAATGCAATGCTTTCTGCAATCCGTTTGGCGGTTGTTGGGGGTAATTCGCCAACCACCGTAATCTCATAACCATCGCGAATTTCGGTCTGGATGGTACGACGCCCCTGGCGGTAAAACTGCTGGCTGGTATCGCTGCCAGAAGACGTAATATTGACCGAGAAACTGAACAGACCATCACTATAAAGACGTGACTCCACCTGACCAGTCATATTCGGTAACTTGCGGCGATTACTCGCCACTTCTTTGACGCCCGCAGGCAACCAGCCGGTAGTCCAATTAAAGGTGAGGTTTTTCGCTGCGGGTAACGACAGCAAAGGAGGCAGGTTAGCGTCGAGTAAACCTTGCATCACACTCATCACCTGTTCACCCACCACGACTGAAATAACCCGGTACTGCTCCAGCATTTCACCATCACGATCCAACAAGTCCACTCGCAACGGCAACCTGTTTTCAGTATCGATCCAGATGACATAGCTAAAACGCGAACCATCTCGCGCTACAATACGGAAAACATCACAGGGACGATCAGAAATACGTGTATGCCCAACAGAGATAAAATCGTAGTATTTCTGCAAAGTGCTAAAATCAGCAAAAACTATGGCTGGCAATGCATCGACGATATGCTCACCAGAGAGTGTGAAAGGTTCCAGGCCAGGCTCAAAATAGCTGATCCCGCCGCCACGTTGTAATACTTCCCGGCGAGGGCCATCCATATGCAGCAGTTGCCCTAAGGGCTGCTTATCAACCACCGCATGGCGATAGCGTAACGACTCTATCCCCTGATTACTGACGCTGATATAGGCGAGTTCATAATTAAGTGAACGGCTGGCACTGCTCATCTGTTGCAATATCGCCCCGGCGTCAAGAATCTGCGCCGAGGCGATAGTCGAATTGAGCAGGCTGCCCGTCAAAAGACAGACGGATAACCAATATTGCTTCATTACTGCTGTTGCATTCCTAAAGACTGAGTGCCAGGAACCTGAATGCCGGCCTGTTGTGGGCTACGCTGCCCAGACTGCATTTGATCAGAGTGCAAACGGCGTTGCAGTTCGTAATCCTGCAGCATGGCATTGATACGCTTACGCTGTTCTTGTACCTGCTGCCGCTGGCCACTACCGGTAGAGAAATTGTCTGCAGGCACACCCAGACTCACCGGCGAAACCTGCCCCATGATCGGTAACGTGTTAAACGCAGGTGATTCGAAACCACCAGGTTGTTCAGTGGGTTGATTGTAATGCTGAACACCGACAATCACCGCCAAAGAAACACAAGCCGCCACACCCACTTGCGTCAGTTGGCTAGCCCAAGGGCGCACCTTGTGCCAGAACGGCAACTTTTCCCAAGTGTGGGACTGTGGCTGAGACTCAAGAACTGCCGAAGGAACCAGACGTACAGGTTCTTTTTCCAGCGCAGCGGCAACGCGATCTGCAATATCGAGATGCACGACTTGCCCTATATCACCCCGTAATGTGTCGCGTATCAGGTGATAGCTCTGCCAGCTTTGTTGAAGAGCTCTATCTTTGCCCAATGAATTCAATAGTTCATTGTCGAGCATTTCACCGTCCATCAGAGAGGAAAGCTTTTCTTTCTGCATGCCTAGGTACCCTTTCCTGTGTCCGCTATCGCTAACGTTGGATCAGCGGTTGAACTTTATTGTCAATAGCTTCCCGGGCACGAAAAATACGCGAACGTACAGTTCCAACCGGGCAATCCATAATATCAGCTATCTCTTCATAGCTTAGACCATCCAACTCCCGCAGAGTAATTGCCATGCGCAGATCCTCTGGGAGTGACTCAATAGTACGGAAAACGATCTGTTTCAGTTCTTCTGACAACATTAAGTTCTCAGGGTTCGAAATTTCTTTCAGTGCACCGGCACTTTCGTAATTTTCGGCATCATTGGCATCTACATCATTCGATGGTGGACGCCGCCCCTGAGCAACCAGATAATTCTTTGCCGTATTGACAGCGATTCGATAAAGCCAAGTGTAAAAAGCACTATCACCACGGAATGATTCCAATGCACGATAAGCTTTAATAAACGACTCCTGCACCACATCCGGCACATCGGCCTGCGGCACATAGCGTGAAACCAGGCTCGCCACTTTATGCTGGTAACGAACCACCAGTAAATTGAACGATTTCTGATCACCTTTCTGGACCCGCTCAACCAGAACCTGATCCGTTAACTGCTCACTCATCCGAGGTAAATTCTCCTCAAATCCGTTTCCACGGGTAAAATTGTACCGCCAGCCATAACATTAGTTTTCCTGAGCAAGCGCTTGGTTTGAGTTCATATAGAACATAAAGTTCCATATCGCCACTGTTTTTTCTATAAATGTCGTCTTATCCGTGGCATTTGCCCGGAAGAGTAGGCTAACATGAATTTCACTCTTCTTCTGCACACATCATACGTTATGCAACCATCATCTGAACATGTTAGCGATGTCTTGATCATTGGCAGCGGTGCTGCTGGCCTGTCACTGGCGCTACGTCTGGCAGATCATTGCAAGATTACGGTCCTTTGCAAGGGCTTGCTTAATGAAGGTGCCACCTTTTATGCCCAAGGTGGGATCGCCGCCGTCTTTGATGAAACAGACAGCATCGCCTCACACGTTAATGACACACTGATCGCCGGGGCAGGCTTGTGTGATAAAGAGGCCGTCGAGTTTATTGCCGGAAATGCACGCCACTGTGTGCAATGGCTGATCGACCAAGGTGTCTTGTTCGATACTGAAACCGACCGACATGGCGAAGAACGCTATCACCTGACACGTGAGGGCGGACATAGCCACCGCCGTATTCTGCATGCCGCTGATGCAACAGGTAAAGAAGTAGAAACTACCCTGATAGGGAAAGCAAGCACACACCCGAATATTTGCGTGATGGAACGCCAAAATGCCGTAGACCTGATTACTTCTGACAAAATTGGGCTACCGGGTACCAAACGCGTCGTCGGTGCTTACGTTTGGAACCGTGAATTGGAACAGGTGGAAACCCACCGAGCCAAAACGGTGGTACTGGCGACGGGAGGAGCCGCCAAAGTTTACCAATATACCACCAACCCGGATATCTCCTCCGGCGATGGGATCGCCATGGCTTGGCGTGCTGGCTGCCGGGTCGCCAATCTGGAGTTTAACCAGTTCCATCCAACCTGTCTGTTTCACCCACAAGCCCGCAACTTCCTGCTAACCGAGGCATTGCGTGGCGAAGGCGCCCACTTAAAACGCCCAGATGGTAGCCGCTTTATGCCAGACTTTGACTCACGTGGCGAGTTGGCCCCACGTGACATTGTTGCCCGAGCGATTGACCATGAGATGAAACGCCTGGGTGCCGACTGCATGTACTTGGACATTAGCCATAAACCAGCCGAATTCATCACTCAGCACTTCCCGATGATCTATGAAAAGCTCTTGACGCTAGGCATTGATCTCACTCAACAACCGATCCCTATTGTCCCAGCGGCTCATTACACCTGTGGTGGCGTGATGGTGGACCAATATGGCCGAACCGATTTAGACGGACTCTATGCGATTGGTGAAGTCAGCTACACCGGCCTGCATGGCGCCAACCGAATGGCATCCAACTCACTCCTCGAATGCCTGGTTTATGGCTGGTCCGCCGCCGAAGATCTGCTGATGCGCCTGCCCACCATCAAACTGGCCAAGCAACTGCCGCAGTGGGATGAAAGCCGTGTGGATGATTCCGATGAGCGTGTGGTGATCCAGCATAACTGGCACGAATTACGGCTGTTTATGTGGGACTATGTGGGTATTGTGCGCACCACAAAACGCCTGGAGCGCGCGCTGCGACGTATCAATACCCTACAACAGGAGATTGACGAATATTATGCCAATTTCCGTATCTCCAACAATCTGCTGGAGTTGCGTAACCTGGTGCTGGTTGCCGAACTGATGGTACGCAGCGCAATGGAACGCAAGGAGAGCCGTGGGTTGCATTACACATTGGACTATCCGGGCCTGTTGCCTGATCCGCAGACGACTATTCTGCAACCTTGAGCTATTCTCTTTCCCGATTCAGTAATTCAGATAAAAATCGGTAATTAACTGGCGGAAGTCAGCCGTATAGCTGCCATCCGCCAACTTTATCGCCAACTCCCTCTCTTCTGTTACCGTCGCCTGGCGGGTTAAGGCAACGATAATCCGGTGCTTGGCGGTATCAGCCCGATCACTGATGTTCAGCCGGCGTGCGGTATACCAGCCGCGCTGATGGGCGTTCAGTTCAAAAGCGATGCCAATGTCATAAGGTAATATTACGCAGAAATGACCACTCGCCGTGATGAGCCGTTCAGCGCAATCGAGCAAAGCATCATGGGTCAGTGTTTCGGTATAGCGGGCATTGGCACGCGCAAGATCACGGCAAGCTACGGCGGGCTCAAAATAGGGGGGATTACTGACAATCAGATCATAGTAATCAGCCCGCTGCTGGGCGAAATGATGAATATCCTGGTTATGCACCTCAATTTTTTGCTGCCAAGGGGAAGCCTGAACATTGTCGTTGGCCTGAGTTGCCGCCTCATTATCCAGTTCCACCGCATCAATGGTGACGTCAGCAGGCGTTCGTTGTGCCAGCATCAGTGCAATTAGCCCACTGCCACAACCGATGTCCAGTATCCGCTGTTTATGCGCCACCGCGACCCAGGCCCCCAGCAGCACCGCATCCGTTCCCACTTTCATGGCACAACGATCATGCGCAACAAAAAACTGCTTAAAGGTAAAACCACCGCGACGCGGGGATAATTTAGCTTTAGATTGATTACTCACCATGGCCACCCACCAACAAAACTGGCGTAGCATAAGGTAATCTGAGTCAGGGTAAAAGAGATGCTTTTTTTAAAAAGGGTGAACCCGGCAACTATCCCGTCTATAATCGGCGCCCCAAGTAGAGGTAGACCATGACAGCAACCCAATTTTCCGAACTCGAACTCGATGAGCGCCTGATTAGCGCGCTCCGTGATAAAGGCTATAGTCGCCCTACCGCCATTCAGGCCGAAGCGATCCCCCCAGCGATGGACGGCCGCGATGTATTAGGCTCGGCGCCGACTGGCACGGGCAAAACAGCCGCATTCCTGTTACCCGTTTTGCAGCATCTGCTGGATTTCCCGCGTAAAAAATCTGGCCCGCCGCGCGTGCTGATCCTCACCCCCACCCGAGAGCTGGCCATGCAGGTGGCCGACCAGGCACGTGAGTTAGCTGCCCATACCTCACTGGATATTGCCACCATCACCGGTGGTGTCGCCTATATGAACCACGCCGAGGTATTCAGTGAAAACCAGGACCTGGTCGTGGCGACCACGGGCCGTTTACTGCAATACATCAAAGAAGAAAACTTTGATTGCCGGGCCGTAGAGACGCTGATCCTTGATGAAGCGGATCGCATGCTTGATATGGGTTTTGCCCAGGATATTGAGACTATTTCTGCTGAAACACGCTGGCGCACTCAGACGCTGCTGTTTTCCGCTACGCTGGAAGGCGAGGCTATTCGTGAATTTGCCGAGCGTATTCTGAAAGAGCCGGTGGAAGTAGAAGCAGATCCGTCCCGCCGTGAGCGTAAAAAAATTCTGCAATGGTATTACCGGGCTGACGATATCAAGCATAAAACCGCCCTGCTGATTCACCTGTTGCAGCAGCCTGACGTGCAAAAGTCAGTGATTTTTGTGCGCAAACGTGAGCGCGTGCATGAACTGGCAGCCTGGTTACGTGAAGCCGGTATCAATACCTGTTATCTCGAAGGGGAAATGGTTCAGGCCAAGCGCAATGAAGCGGTAAAGCGTATGATGGATGGCCGGGTCAATGTTCTGATCGCCACCGATATCGCCGCACGCGGGTTGGATATTCTGGATATCACCCATGTGTTCAACTTTGATATGCCACTCACTGCCGATATCTATCTACACCGCATCGGCCGTACTGGTCGTGCCGGGCGCAAAGGCACTGCAATTTCACTGGTTGAAGCCCATGACCATCTACTGTTAGGGAAAGTAGGCCGTTATCTCAATGAACCGCTGAAAGCCCGCATCATTGATGAACTGCGCCCCACCAGTAGAGTACCCAGTGAAAAAAATAGCGGTAAGCCGTCCAAAAAGGTGTTGGCTAAACGTGCAGAAAGCAAGTTGAAGACTCAGGAAAAGGCTAAAGTGAAGGTACGCCATCGTGATGCCAAAAACGTGGGTAAGCGCCGCCAGCCAGCCGCTAAACCGGGCACCGAGTAACTCCCCTATTCCCTTCACTCACTGACAGACGCGCAAAAAAAATGAACCCCATAAAATGGGGTTCATTAATATCACTTAGCGGGTCGCAACACCCCTATCACTCAAACTGAGATTACAGACTTTCAGTAAAAGTACGAGCAATAACGTCACGTTGTTGTTCTGGAGTCAGTGAGTTGAAACGCACAGCATAGCCAGAAACACGGATGGTCAACTGTGGGTATTTCTCAGGATGCTTGACGGCATCTTCCAGCGTTTCGCGACGTAATACGTTCACATTCAGATGCTGGCCACCTTCAACGCGTACCGTTGGTTGCATTTCCATTGGTACTTCACGATATTCGATCTGGCCCAATTCGCTCACAGGAACGACCTGATCTTCTACATAGTCTGCTTTGGCACATACGCAACGCGCTTGTGCATTCTCTTCATCCAGCAACCAGAAAGAGTTAACCAATGCCTGATTGTTAGCTTTAGTGATTTGAATACCAGTAATCATTTTGTTGCCTCCGTAGTGGGGAGAAAAATTCTACTTCGCCGAAAAATCTGAATTCCGGCTATTTGGTAAAACCAATGTTGTCTTGTTGTTCTATATACCAGCCTGACGAGGGACTTACCTTGATTTAAATCAATTTTTGTCAGGCGCCAAAATGACGGTGAGCGGCAAATTTATGTTTTATATCAATTTTACTCTTTTTTGCTTTTAAAATTATTTTTGTAAAATATCAAAAAAATTTGCATCACTCCTCATCTGGCAATCAAATCATCAACCTGCCAACTCACCAAAAAACCCCCTCCTCAGTAAGTTGAATCACGCCACGCAGAAAAGCCAGTTTCAGCCAATGAAAGTTAACGGTAAGCTATAGGCTATAATTCGTTAACGAAAACAAAGGAGAGTGTAGATGTCTACCCCCCTCACTTGGCATGACGTGATTGGCAAAGAGAAAGAGCAGCCCTATTTTCTTGAAACACTCGACTTTGTGGCCAACGAGCGCCAATCTGGTAAGACCATTTATCCACCACAGAAAGATGTGTTTAATGCTTTCCGTTTTACTGAGTTAGCAGATGTCAAAGTGGTGATCCTCGGCCAGGACCCTTACCACGGCCCCAATCAAGCGCACGGCTTGTCATTTTCTGTGCAGCCAGGTATTCCGGCACCGCCTTCATTAGTCAATATGTATAAGGAACTGATGACGGATATCCCCGGCTTCGAACGCCCCACACATGGTTGCCTGCAAAGCTGGGCAGAACAAGGCGTGTTGTTACTCAATACCGTATTAACAGTAGAAGCAGGACGTGCCCATTCTCATGCCAATTTAGGATGGGAAACTTTTACTGACCGGGTAATTGCCGCTTTAAATGAAAACCGCGAAGGGGTGGTATTTCTACTGTGGGGAGCACATGCGCAAAAGAAAGGAAATATTATCGACCGCCAACGCCATCATGTGTTGAAGGCACCCCATCCTTCGCCGCTTTCTGCTCACCGTGGCTTTTTGGGTTGCCACCACTTCTCGCAGACCAACCAGTTGCTGCAACAGCAAGGTTTGACGCCCATTGATTGGGTACCGGTTCTGCCGCAGGCATAATCGTAAACTCGAAAAAAATGGCACTAGCAACTGACTAAAAAGGCACCTTAAGGTGCCTTGATTTACTAAACCAGATCAAGACTTGGCTTTGGAAACCGCAACCATCGCCGGGCGCAGCAGACGGCCATTCAGCGTATAACCTTTCTGCATTACCATCATCACGTGATTCGGTTGGTGGTCCGCAGATTCCAGCAGGGTCATTGCCTGATGGACATCCGGGTTGAATGGCACATTGATGTCACCCACCACTTCGATGCCGTACTTGCGTACTGCGTCCAACATGGATTTGAGTGTCAACTCAATCCCTTCGATCATCGGCACCAGCTCGGCATTATTTTTATCTGCCAGTTCCAATGCACGCTCCAGGCTGTCGATCACTGGCAACAAGTCACCTGAAAACTTCTCCAGGGCGAATTTGTGCGCCTTCTCGACATCGAGTTCACTACGACGGCGGATATTTTCCATCTCAGCCTTGGCACGTAGCAGACTTTCACGCTCATGTTGATGGGCTTCGGCCAATTGGGTTTCCAATTCAGCAATACGTTCAGCGCGTAGATCAACACCTTCCATCATATCCAGCATGGTTTCATCGTGTTGTGCTTGCTGTTCCATTTCGTCCGAAACTTGCTCGTTTGGCGTTTTCTGTTCTTTACTACTCATGAATATCTCCGCGTTTTAGCATTAATCCCGCAACTTCGTTTATTATGGGGATCAAAAATGGGCTTTCAAGTCAACCAGTCACAATGTGGGACATAAACAACCCCAGGTGAGGAAAAGCACCGCCATGAATAAAAAATTTACCTGTATTGGCATTGTTGGACATCCGCGTCACCCTTCTGCTCTGGCAACCCACGAGATGCTATTTCAATGGTTAACCTCGTTAGGCTACCCGGTGATGATTGAAAGCCAGATTGCGCAGGATCTCAAGCTGAAAAATGCGGTAACTGGCAGCTTGGCGGATATTGGGCAACACGCCGACCTTGCCGTGGTGGTTGGCGGGGATGGCAATATGCTGGGGGCCGCACGGGTCTTGGCACGTTATGACATCAAAGTGATTGGGGTTAACCGGGGGAATCTCGGCTTCCTGACCGATCTTGATCCTGATAATGCGCTCCAGCAACTGGCCGACGTGCTAGAAGGCGAATATATCGACGAACAACGTTTTCTGCTGGAAGCTATCGTTCATAAAGATCACCAGCAATGCCGCATCAGCACCGCCATTAACGAAGTGGTGCTACACCCCGGCAAAGTTGCCCATATGATCGAATTCGAAGTTTACATTGATGACCGCTTTGCTTTCTCGCAACGTTCCGATGGCCTGATTATCGCCACGCCAACCGGTTCTACTGCCTATTCGCTTTCTGCGGGGGGGCCAATATTAACCCCGTCGTTAGAAGCCATTGCGCTGGTTCCCATGTTCCCGCATACCCTTTCTGCACGGCCATTGGTCATTAATGGCAACAGCACCATCAGGCTAAAATTTTCCCATACCGGTAGTGACCTGGAAATCAGTTGTGACAGCCAGATAGCCCTGCCGATTCAGGAGAGCGAAGAAGTATTAATCCGCCGCAGTGATTTCCACCTGAATTTGATTCACCCAAAGGATTACAACTACTTCAATACCCTGAGCACCAAACTGGGCTGGTCAAAAAAATTGTTCTAAAAAATAATTGTTCTAAAAAATGCTCGGGCCTCTTTACTGTATATAAAACCAGTTTATACTGTATGAAATCACAGTTGTGAATTTATACACGGGAGAGGCCCTATGTTAGCCCAATTGACCATCAACAATTTTGCTATCGTTCGCGAACTGGAAATCGACTTCCAATCGGGTATGACCGCTATCACCGGTGAAACTGGTGCCGGTAAATCAATTGCCATTGATGCATTAGGTCTCTGCCTGGGTAACCGTGCTGACGGTAACGTTGTCCGCCAGGGGGCGGCTCGTGCCGATATCTGCGCACGTTTTTCGTTGGCTGACACCCCCTCGGCCCGTGAATGGCTGGAACAAAATCAACTGGATGACAGCAATGAGTGCCTATTACGCCGCGTAATCAGTGCGGATGGGCGCTCACGTGGCTTTATTAATGGCACTGCGGTGCCGCTCTCGCAATTGCGCGATCTCGGCCAGCACCTGATCCAGATCCACGGTCAACATGCTCACCAATTGCTATTGAAACCTGAACACCAAAAGCTGTTGTTGGATGCCTATGCCAGTGAACCTGAGCTACTGGCCTCCATGCGCCAGGCTTACCAACAATGGCACCAAAGCTGCCGCGAACTGGCACACCATCAACAGCAGTCCATTGAACGTGATGCGCGCATACAACTGCTGCAGTATCAGTTGAAAGAGCTGAATGAGTTTGCCCCGCAAGGCGGTGAGTTTGAACAGATCGATACCGAATATAAACGCCTGGCCAACAGTGGCCAGTTATTGACCCTCAGCCAGCAAGCGCTGCAACTGTTGGCTGATGATGATGAGCATAATATGCTCAGCCAACTCCACAGCACCAAGCATCTGTTAGCTGAACTGACCAGCATGGACGATAAATTAAGCGGTTTGCTCAACATGCTGGAAGAAGCCTCAATTCAAATCAGCGAAGCCAGCGACGAGTTACGCCATTATGCCGACAGCATGGACCTTGACCCCAACCGGCTACATGAACTTGAACAGCGCCTTTCCCAGCAAATGAGCCTGGCACGCAAACACCATGTCTCTCCAGAAGAGTTGCCCAATCTGCATCAGCAACTGTTGGCAGAGCAACAACAACTGGCACAACAGGAAAGCTGCCATCAACAACTCAGCCAGGCCGTCAGCCTGCATCATCAGCACGCATTGGATCTGGCTCAGCAACTGCATCAGAAACGCCAGCACTATGCCACTGAACTGAACCAGTTGATTACCGAAAGCATGAACACGCTCTCTATGCCGCACGGTCAATTCAATATTGAGGTCAATTTTGAACCTGAATACCTGGGTAGCGAAGGGGCAAGCCGTATTGAGTTCTTTGTCTCTACCAACCCTGGGCAACCACTGCAAGCTCTGGCAAAAGTCGCCTCGGGCGGTGAGCTTTCCCGTATTGCGCTGGCAATCCAGGTGATTACGGCACGTAAAATGGAAACCCCAGCGTTGATATTCGATGAAGTTGATGTGGGGATCAGTGGTCCCACTGCGGCGATCGTTGGCCGCCTGTTACGTCAGCTAGGGGAATCGACTCAAGTGATGTGTGTCACACACTTGCCGCAGGTTGCCGGTTGTGGTCATCAACATTTCTTTGTCAGCAAACAAACAGACGGTACCGAGACCGAAACACAGATGTTGCAACTGGATAAACGGGCCCGGTTACAAGAGCTGGCACGCCTGCTGGGGGGGAGTGAAGTCACCAAAAATACCTTGGCAAATGCAAAAGAACTGCTGGCCGCATAACTTTTTTACGTTTCCGAGGTCATATAGAAGCCCTGTAAAGGTTTCCAACTGCTGCAAGGTCTATTATCATCAGTAACCTATGCCCTAAAGGAATGTGATTACTATGCGTTGTAAAATGCTGACAGCTGCCGCTGTAGTTCTTGTGATGCTGACTGCAGGCTGTTCTACTTTTCAAAAGTTGGTCTATCGGCCTGATATCAACCAGGGTAACTACCTGACACCAGCCTCTGTGGCAAAAATCCACAAGGGGATGACACAACAACAGGTTGCTTACACATTGGGCACACCAATGGTACAGGATCCGTTTGGTACCCAAACGTGGTTCTACGTGTTCCGTCAACACCCTAGCCATGAGCCAGTAACTCAGAAAACGCTGACACTGACCTTCGATAGCGCGGGTATCTTGACGGATATACAGAACAAGCCAGCGTTGGCTAAATAAGCAAGAGTGCGTTGTCTCTATTCGTATCGGGACAACACCGAGAGCACACAGTCTGAAGATAAAGATAAGGCACAGCCGTGCCTTGTCTTATTTTTTTGCTTTTTCGGCTTTTTCAGCCCGTTGGCGGCGTAATTCTTTCGGGTCGGCAAGCAAAGGGCGATAAATCTCCACCCGATCACCCTCATTAAGTACATCCTGCAATTTGGCGGGTCGACTATAAATGCCCACTTTATTGCTGGCTAGATCGATATCATGGCGTAATTCCAACAGCCCTGAAGCCTGAATGGCCTGTTCAACCGTAGCCCCTGCTGGCAACGTAACCTGGCGCAGATACTGGCGTTCTGGCAATGCATAAACCACTTCAACGCATATTTCAGACACGATAGACCTCTTTGGCACGCTGAGTGAACGCCTGCACCATATTCCCCGTCAGCTCCTTGAACACCTTACCAAAGGCCAGCTCAACCAACTTATTGGTGAACTCAAAATCGAGATGCAACTCAACTTTACACGCTTCTGGGCTTAATGCGGTGAACTGCCAGCCCCCCATCAGCTTACGGAATGGACCATCAACCAATTGCATATTAATGCGTTGATTATCCAACAAAGTATTACGTGTAGTGAACGTCTTACTAATACCCGCCTTTGCAACCTCAACTGCAGCCGTCATCTCATTAGGGGAAGCAGCAATCACCCGGCTGCCGACACAACCTGGCAGAAATTCGGGGTAAGAAGAGACATCATTAACCAACTGGTACATCTGCTCGGCACTAAAAGGCACCAATGCAGAGCGACTGATCTGAGGCATATCATTTCCTGTAAGGCACAAAACGTGCGAATAGTACCATTTATCTGCGGCCAGACAAAAATCTGCTACCATTTGAGGCGTTCAAAAAAGAAGAAATAGCGCAGGTACAGAGCGTTAAGGGATTTCTTTCGTGGTTTCATCCAGTATAATGAGCAGACTATGACAAAGAAAAAAGCCCACAAACCCGGTTCCGCAACTATTGCGCAGAACAAGCGAGCACGTTTCGAGTACTCCATTGAAGAAGAGATCGAGGCGGGCTTGTCGCTGCAAGGTTGGGAAGTAAAATCACTACGTGCTGGCAAAGCTAACATCAGCGATAGCTATGTGATATTTCGTAACGGTGAAGCCTATCTATTCGGTGCCACCATTTCCCCACTGAATGTCGCATCAACTCATGTGGTCTGCGATCCAACACGTTCCCGAAAACTGTTACTGAAAAAGCGTGAGCTAGATTCGTTAATTGGCCGCGTTACCCGTGACGGGTATACCGTTGTTGCCCTCTCCATGTATTGGAAAAATGCCTGGAGCAAAGTAAAAATTGGTGTAGCCAAGGGTAAAAAAGAACACGATAAGCGCGATGATATTAAAGATCGTGAATGGCAGACGGCGAAAGCCCGTATCATGAAGCATGCCAATCGTTAAGTCTCTGGCTTAACAGGATAGATTTCTGATATACTGCTCACAGTTACTTGGGGCTGATTCTGGATTCGACGGGATTTGCGAAGCCCAAGGAGCATGCCGAGGGGCGGTTTGCCTCGTAAAAAGCCGCAAAAAAATAGTCGCAAACGACGAAAACTACGCACTAGCAGCTTAATACCCTGCCTAGAGCCCTCTCTCCCTAGCTTCCGCTCTTAAGACGGGGATCAAGAGAGGTCAAACCCAAAAGAGATCGTGTGGAGACCTTGCCTGGGGTTGAAGCACTAAATCTAATCAGGCTAGTTTGTTAGTGGCGTGTCCATCCGCAGCTGACCGGCGAATGTAAAGATTGACTAAGCATGTAGTGCCGACGGTGTAGTAATTTCGGACGGGGGTTCAAATCCCCCCAGCTCCACCACATAATGATCCGGGTATCACCAGATAAGCCCGGAGAAGTACGAAAAGCCCGCATGGTGTAAGCCTTGCGGGCTTTTTTGTGTCTAATGAAGTATATATACGGGGAATTGCTAGAAGCTACTCGTTATGGCACCCTTTTGTGGACCCAATGCAAAAGGTCCACAAACTGAGGAGCTAAAAATGGCAAAGCTCGCTAAGAAACTCACTGATACTGAAATCAAAAACACCAAGCCAGCAGACAAAAAATTAACTTGATTGACGGTGATGGCTTGATTCTGCGAATCGCTCGCCCTAGCAAAGGGAGGGAACAAAAGTTGGTATTTCAGGTATGCAGTACCAGTGAGCAAGAAAAGAACCAAAATGAGCCTTGGGACATATCCTCACCTTACCCTTGCAAGAGCCAGAACCTTACGAGATGAATATCTCTCCTTTCTGGCAAATGGTGTTGATCCCCAAGTCCATAACAACGATAAGGCGAAGGCATTAAAGAGTGCTACTGAGCACACCCTCCAAGCCTTAGCGTGGAAATGGTTAGATGAGAAGGTAAAGAACTCAGGTATCTCACAAGACCATGCAGCAGACATCTGGCGCAGCTTAGAGAGAAATGTCTTTCCTGGTCTGGGTAATGTCCCTATCAATGAGATCCGACCTAAGCTCTTAAAACAACACCTTGATCCTATTGAGCAACGAGACGTATTGGAAACTCTACGCCGCATCATTTCCCGTCTGAATGAAATCTTCCGGTGGGCTGCCACTGAAGAACTTATTGAGTTCAACCCGGCTGACAACCTTGGCCAAAGATTCAGTAAACCAAAAAAGCAAAATATGCCTGCCCTTCCCCCAAGCGAATTGCCAAAGTTTATGGAATCTTTGACGAATGCGTCAATCCGGTTGGAAACACGTATGCTAATTGAATGGCAATTGTTGACATGGGTTCGTCCGGGTGAAGCCGTTCGCGCAAGGTGGTCTGATATTGATACAACCAACAGCATTTGGAACATTCCTGCTGATTTCATGAAAATGAAAAAGCCTCACAAAGTTCCTTTGAGTAAAGAAGCTTTGCGCATCCTTGAATTAATGAAATCAATAAGTGGGCATAGAGAATGGGTTTTCCCCAGCATTAAAGCGCCGCTTAATCATATGCATGAACAAACCGCCAATGCAGCTATCATCCGAATGGGGTTTGGAGGTGAGCTTGTAGCTCACGGTATGCGCTCTATTGCAAAAACAGCGGCAGAAGAGTCCGGTAAGTTCAGATCTGAAGTTCTTGAGGCAGCACTTGCTCACTCTAAAAAAGATGAAATTATCGCAGCATACAATCGTGCAGAATATCTGATAGAGCGACAGAATTTGATGCAATGGTGGAGTGATTACGTTCAAACTCAGAGAGCTAAAGCTATCGCTGCTTGACTGATAGAGGGGATTAGCAAGAAGGTTAGGGATAGCTTGAAATGCCCGTATGCTTACGGATGCCCGTAGCTAAGCCATTCTCCTGGATGGAAAGCATACATGTACATAAAACCAGTATAAAAAACATAAAGTTATATAACTAAACTTTGATACGTGTGCTTCCATATGTTTTTAGTGTTTGCTATGGTGAACAAACAATATTGATGTTTTTTTATGCTTTCATTGCTTGTTTCCTTAGTGGGCTATCATATGGATTTTTTTGAAAAAACTAATGCCGATAAAAATTCAATAGGTTTTACCTATCAAGATTACGTTGCTTTAAAACATGCCTTAGAGCTTAAACCAGAAGAACACATTGGAATTGAAGTTTATGATGATCTCCATCTTGAGAGCATCGAAGGGCATAAAACCTTTATCCAAGTTAAACATTCAATCAACAAGTCTAATATAACCAATAAAGACATAGATTTATGGAAAACATTATATAACTGGTCAGAGGCGATAAAAACCATAAGCGACAAAAGCATTAACCTTATTTTTTACACTAACAAAGGTCTTACCTTAGAGCCTGGTATCGTGCAACTTTTGACTAACGACACTAAGGACATTGAAAAAATAAAAGATGAAATAGAAAAGATTGAACAAGATCATAAAAATAAGTCAGATGACCTCTATAAGTATATTTCTATCATAAACTCACTCGATAGCAATTCTTCTAAACGTTTATTTAGTAGTATAATTTTTCAACATAGCGAAGATGGGATCATCCGCCAAATAAAAACATTACTAAAAACATTAGCAATCCCTGATGATAAAATAGATGATGCTTTTAATTATATTTCAGGTGCTTTTTTTAAACATAAATATGATTTGGTTAAAAATCACACCAAAATAAATATAAGTTATGATGATTTTCGAAATAATTTTGGAATAGATAGGATTATTCAAATTTCAAGAAATTGTATAAATAATTTCGACCAATACTACGATTTTGAATCTGCATACCCTACTAACGTTGAATCAAAGATCTCTTACAAACAACTCAAAGATTTGGATTTGAATAGCGATTCAATCGTAAAATATATAAATGAAATGGCCAAAACAGAAGCTTTCATTCAAAAATTGCAAAGCTCTGGAGATTTAACAACTCAAGAAGAAAGACTAATATATCAAAAAGCGCTTGATGAATGGCAATCACGTCATTCAGCAACGTATATACGAAGCCGTTTTACAGAAATAAATGAAGATCATCTTAATAAAGCCTTCTCTGTCTATACTGAATTGACAGGAAACTGTAATATTGTGTTGGATAAAAATCAATTACCTAAATCTATGACTACAGGAACGTTCTTGCTCCTTTCAGATAAGCCCAAAATAGGATGGCTTCAAAACTGGGAGTCAGTCTATAAATGAAAATATATAACAATGAGCTTTTGGGTATATTCTCTTTGCAAGAGGTGTTATCAATAGCATCAAATATTGAAATAAGCAATGCAATGCTAATTTTACCAATTATATTTCATAAAAAAAGCTTAGATTACCTTGCCCACAAGAGAACCAATACACTATCTTTTCAAGATCTACTATTAACCAAGCCCGAAATAATAGTGTCCATAAATAAAAGATTCTATAATTTTCTTCCATCCTCAGTTAATTGTGTTTCATTGTGCCTTGAAAATGGAATAGCTGAATTAGACCACGGTAAATTAGCATTTAAAAACAAGTTAATATTAGATAATGCGATCCCGTTTATTGGCAAAAGAGCCGTAAAAATACAGGCAGCATCTATAAATGTTGCACGTTTACTATTAGAAGAACCACACAATATATATGACATTTGTGGAGTTAGATTATAATGCAGATTACCAATATTTTAATATGGCAAATTGATTCAACCTTGAGGAATTTAGAACTTGAGGAAAATAAGGTAAATGTAATAACAGGTGATTCTGGCAAAGGAAAATCCTCAATACTGGCTATCGTTGATTATTGCCTTTTATCCTCATCATCTGATGGTATATCAAAAACAAATGTCGATAATTTTGTAAATTGGTATGGGATTAGATTAAGTATTAACGGTAAATATTTCACTATTTGTAGAAAAGCGACACACTTTGAAGAAGATGATCTAGTTTACTTTGACAAAAATGGAGACATTCCACAAATCCCTATTAACAATATCAAAAAGGATGTTTTAAAGGAACATCTGAATTATGAGTTTGGTATTAATAGTTCTCTAAAAATCCCTTATGGTGGTAGATTCATACAACAAGGGTCAAAAGTATCCTATAGATATTTTATCCCGCATTGCTTTATAGATCAAACAACACTAACCTCTTCAGAACATCTTTATTCGAAAATCTCTGATTTAAAGACAAGAGAGCGTATTGACCGAACCTTTGACATGGCTCTTGGCAGTGAAAACGCCGAAACTATGATAATGAGAACGCGGTTAGAAGAATTACACAGGAATCTTGCTCGTATCGAATATAAACAGTCGGCTAGCAAAGACTCTTATTTCAATTTCGAAAGTGAAATAGAATCACTATACGACAGGGCTTATTATTTTGGTTTAATAAGAGAAAACAGCAAGAATGAACCAACTGTAAGTGATAAATTTGAAATTTTGAGAGCGATAGTTAATTACAGGGATATAAACGAAATCCCAGCAATTAATGAAAAAACAAAAATCGAAAAAGAAATTTTCCTCTTAAAAAAAGAACTGACAGACATTAATGAATATATAGAAACAAATACTGAATATAAGAAGTTTTTAAAAGACAACCAAGACTCTCTTTTAATAGCCAAATATCTAGATGATAATTATAGCAGCATATTATATACAAAAAACATCTATTCAATCATTAAATCTTTATTGAACCAAAGCTCAGAGATAAAAAAGGCTATAGCCGAAAAAGGACAAAACTCACTCATATCAAAAACAAATGCTAAGAGAAAAGAGTTAGAACTTAAAATATCATCCTTGAGTAAAAAACTCGCAACTGTTAGTGATGAAAAGATTACACCACTCGAACTTTATCGGTTCATGGGCGAACTCAGTTCTGAAATTAAACGGATAGTTGTTCTCCCTAAATATGATTATACTGATACTATAGAAAAGATAACTACTAAAATTGATGAGTTAGAAAGCAAGATAACAGATAATAATGCCTTTAAAGAATATACATTGAGTTTACTGAACGGAAAAATAAAGGAAATATTCACACGGATGCCTTTAAAAGGATTTGAGGATGCAACTCCGATATTCAACAAGGCAAAAAAAATACTTGATTTGATAAATAAAAATCAAGTTGAAAAAATGATAGATATTGGAAGTGCTTCTAACTATATGTATGTACATGTAGCTTATTTCCTTGCACTTCACGAATTGGTAAGAGATAGAAAAGTACCGTGGGTTCCACGATTCTTAGTCATTGACCAGCCCAGCACTCCATATTTTAGTACTGCTGGTAAAAAAACTGATGACTTTGCAAGTCTTGATGCAGCCCTAAATGAAATTAATTCTTTTGTTGAGAAAATGCGGTCTCATGGTGGTTTCCAAATAATACTGTTAGAGCATATTGAAGAGTCTTATTGGCTTGACAGAGAAATGACGAACTTTACTCTTGTTGATAATGAATTAAGAGGCAATTATGGTTTAATTCATTTCAAATAAAATCGTACAGCGATTATGAGAGCACTATGATTGCATACATAGTGCCACAACTTATCAGCTACGGGTTTTATAACCAACATCCAGAGTAAATATTGAAAGTTCTTAAAGATGTTCAATAAACAATGGTGGTGTAAGTTTCACATAACACCACCACATAAGATTTTAAATTCATCAATACACTCAAATAATATTTATAATGTGGTAATTAGAATGTTCTTTTCTCTCCTGAAATTATTCGATAAGGAAACTCAATATTTTTAATCAACCGTTTTTTGGCTTTTTCTTTTCCTTTTTCTTTTTCTTTTTGGGTTTGTCGTGATGCGAATAATATATCTTTGGTTTCAAATTAAATCCTTCAACAACTTCCTTCCAAGTTTGAATCGCTAATAAAAATTGGATAGAATTGATGTCAATCAATTTTTTGGCTTTTGTAGTAGTTGAGATCCATAAAACCACATCAGTAATTTTCTCTTCAAATTTTACTACTCCTCTTACTATAGTTTGAATTGTAGTTTTTGACTGCTCAATATTATAAATTAGATCATGCGGTTTATCAGATATCTTTACAGCAATAATCTCTCCATTTTTATAAAGATCTGCAACTTCAACATTGTAGTCCTTACCATCATCACGTAAGGATGGTATTTTTTTGAGCTGGCGATCTAGAAGTATATAACCTTTCTCATCAGATATCTTTTCATTAAAATAGTACTCTCTATATTCTAATTTGTCTTTAGAAGTTCCTTCTTTGATTTGTTTTATTTTTTCAGCTTGCCATGCTTTGAAGTCGTCTTCCTTAAGAGCATCTTTAACCTCAAATTTTATACTGGCTAAAGAGGTAGACAAATACTTCATAAAGGCAGAGTTAAATCGACTCCACCCTCCCCTCTTAAGGAAGTAGTGCTCACTGCCATCGCTATAAGTAATACTCAATATTTCTTTTAGCGAGGCCGTATGACCACTGTTATTTTCATTAGTTATCTTAACAAAAACTCTATTGACATCCTTTATGTCGTTATTTTTTATAAATTGCTTTACATCTGTTATTTTTATATCATTAACTTTATCTGCTGATTGAAGATACTTTCCACTCCCCTCAATTTTTGTGTGCAATTTAAAAAATGTCAAAGAATTATTAATTACAATAGAGGCACCAAAAGATTGAATCTCATCTATAATAACATTTACATCATCTTTAATGATCGATTGAAGTAGATAATTATCAAGCTCATCTATCTTTGACTCGTCAGTGATTTTTTCCGACTTAGGAAATTCGATTTTCTCTTTGGTTGCCAACGAAGAATCAATATCATTGAAGACATCTACTAATGCAGTAGGAGCACCATCTAAACTTAGCTGAATTGAATCAGAAAAAGTTATATTATTACACCCCCACTTGTCAGTTTCTTTGGCTTTTGTTTTAAGATGTTCGATGGATTCGCCAGGAAAATATGATCCTTGCACAAACTGTGAGTATGACGATGCTTCCTGACTCTTTCCCCCACAAAAGAATCTACTTTTCTTGAGCAAAATATTTTCATCATTAGCTATACGCATTGCCACATTCAGCCCAAAGTCCGCTTCAATAAACTTGCTGAGATAAAAATGTGATTTACCAAGACTGATAAGATAGCAATTCTCAGGGTCCTTTTCTTTAAATCCTATTAGCAGGCCAAAATAGAATATATTATGAGGCTTTTCAATTTCTTCATTAAAGAAATCATTAAAAACATCCCACCACCATACTTCATTTCCTTTTAACTTATCAGAAAAATAAAATTTGAGTTGATAAGATTGATGTAGAATTGTTTTTTGTTCGACAAGCCCTTCTTTAATGATTTTTTTTGTCAATTCTGGAAGACTCTTATATGGCATTCTATATATGTTATAGCTGACTGACATTTAATCGCCTCTGAAATATATACTCATACAAGTTAATGTTAAAGTGAACAATTTTTAATATACTTAATTTATCGAGCTAAAATACTCAATGAATTTAACAACTGTGTATCCAAGGTTTCACTTGAAGGTACTGGTAGTCCGTTCGCAATGCGATAATTTTTTATTGACTGCCTTGTGGAAGGCCCCATTATGCCGTCAATATTCCCGTTGTAATAACCTTTGTCCAGCAAAGCGAATTGAACCCGCATGATTAAGCGCTTACGCTTCTCTGTACCAGAAGTCAGCCCATTACTTGCACGGTTAGCTTCTGTAGTTCCACCAGAATTCGTAGTAGTAGAGTTGTTATTGTCGTTAGAACGAAGCGAACGCACAGAGGAAGAGGACGATGAGGAACTTGTTCCTGAACTTGAAGACCCAGATGAGCTTGGTGAGCTGTATGTTTTTGGATAATAAGGAGTGCTGCCACCATAGTACCCGCCACCTGATGATGATCGGTGAGAACTATGGCTTCGATGGGAACTATGACTGCGATGCCCTGCAATGTAGAATGGAACTTCGGTGTTAAGTGGGGCTATCACTAAATCATGTTCATTAAGAGTCATACCAGGCAAATCATTTGCTCCTGTGGATGAATCACTTGCCCATACAGAATTATTGAGTGCCAAAAATCCCGGAAGTAGAGCAGCAAAATTAAATTTTTTCATAAAATTGGTCTCGGTGGTTGATGAAAACGGCCTGTTGAGGAACTGAAATAACCAGTACAGGAAGACTTCTGAGTGCATTCATCACATTCTTTAGGATAGTAATTTTTCCAATCAGAGATCGACTGAGCAGCAAGCTCCCAGGCTCTTTCAGGAAGATGACACAAAGGATAATTAAAAATTGTTAGAGGTATACCTGACCTGTGTGCAGCGTCGATGGCGGAGATTATTTTCTCACTATAACTGCTGTGCTCAATGAAGATTGTTGACCAGTTCTTTCGTGCCCAACCGATAGATTCCAGCCCCATAAGGGAAATCTGATTGATGTTGGAGAACACACGGCCAACGAACTCTACAATATCATCCAATTCTGTATAGTTAGCCAGTGTCGGAATAACTCTAAGTTCGATATTAATCCCTGAGTTTCCTGGT